>NZ_PDKG01000002.1:0-300000 GCF_004116725.1 Arcobacter sp. CECT 8986
AGTTTTCACTAGCAATCATTTCTAAATGTTTAGTTTGTCTTTCAAGTTCATTTTCAATTATTGAAAATACTTCATTATCTGCTTCTTTTAACTTTGCACTTGTTATGTAACTCATACTTCTTCTCCTATAAATTACTATTCTTGATCTTCATAAAGATCAATTTCAGCTTTTAATGGTTTCATTGCAGGGAAAAGTAATACATCTCTAATTGAGTGTTGGTTTGTAAGCATCATTACTAATCTATCAATACCAATACCTTGTCCTGCTGTTGGAGCCATACCATATGATAATGCATTTACAAAATCTTCGTCCATTTCGTGTGCTTCATCATCACCTTTATCTTTTGCAGCCATTTGTCCTTCAAATCTTTTTAATTGGTCAAGTGGATCATTTAACTCACTAAATGCATTAGCAATCTCTTTACCTGCAATAAATAATTCAAATCTATCTGTTAAGTGAGGTTTCTCATCACTTCTTCTAGCAAGTGGTGAAATCTCAACTGGATATTCAGTAATAAATGTTGGGTTGATTAATTTTTCTTCAACAAATTCATCAAAAAGTTCACCTTGAAGTTGTCCAAGATTTAAGTTTTCATCAACTTCTATGTTGTTTTCTTTTAAATAAGCAATTATTTTTTCTCTATCTTCAGTAATATCAGCTGGAACTCCTCCAACAGTTGTAAGAGATTCAATAAGTGGAATTTCAGTAAAGTTATCAAAGTCAATTTTTAAATCACCATAAGGTAAGATAGTTGGTAAATCTAAATGTTCAAATAAGAAATCAAAGTACTCTTTAGTAATTTCAATTAGGTCTTTATATGTTTTATAAGCCCAATAAAATTCAATTGAAGTAAACTCAGGATTGTGTGTTGCATCCATACCTTCATTTCTAAAGTTTCTATTTATTTCAAATACTGCTTCAAATCCACCTACAATTAATCTTTTCAAATATAATTCAGGTGCAATTCTTAAGTATCTATCTACACCTAAAGAGTTGTGGTGAGTAACAAAAGGTTTAGCATTTGCTCCACCTGCAATTGGGTGCATCATAGGAGTTTCTACTTCTAAGAAACCTTTGTTTTCAAAAAATCTTCTAGTTAAAGATATAACTCTACTTCTAATTTGAAAAGTTTTTCTTACTTGAGAGTTCATAATTAAATCTAAGTATCTTTGTCTATATCTTAACTCTTTATCTTGAATACCATGATATTTTTCAGGTAGTGGAGATATAGATTTTGTAAGAATTACTAAATTATTTACATGAAGTGATAATTCACCTTTGTTTGTTACAAATGGATATCCTGTAACTTCAACAATATCACCAACTTCTACATTCTTTTTGAAGATATTATTATAAAAACCTTCTGGTAAGTTATCTCTTGCTACATAAATTTGTAAAATACCACTTTCGTCTTCAACTTTCAAAAAACTTGCTTTTCCCATTAGTCTGAAGAACTTAATTCTTCCAGAGATTGTATAACTTCTATTTTCATCTCTTCTGTTTTCTAATTGAAAAATATCTGTATTAACATTTATATATTTTGCAATTGTTGTATTTCTTTCACTTTTATTTGAATATGGATTTACACCTAGTTCTCTTAATGTATTCGCTTTTTCTATTCTTTGTTGTATATATTTATTTTCAAACAATCTATATATCCTTTATTCTATTTATTTTCTTGTGTATTTGTATTATTTTGTTCTGTTTGTTTTTCTTCAAGTTTTTTTGAAACTTCTTCTTTTATTTTTGTTGCTTGTTCTACTGTATTTTTTGTTGTCTCTTCGATTTGTTCTGTTACTTTTTTCTCTATTGTTTTATTTAAAGTATCTTTAGTTTTATCTACTACGTTATTTACTCCATCTTCAATAGATTTAGAAACTTTTGTAGTATCTAATTTTACTATATATCCACCAACATCTACTAAATATGGGAATGTAATTGAAGTTCCAATTTTCTCATCAATAAAAGATTTAAATGATTGTACTTGATAAACTGCATAAATAATTACAGAAAAAATTAAAAATATTTTAGCACTACCAAATAAAAATCCTAAAACTCTATTAACTGCACCAAGACCACTTATGTCTGTTATTTTATTTAAAATAATTGTAATAACATAAACAACCAGCCAAAATCCAACTAAAGCAGCAATAAATCCAATTAACTTGATAGTAGCTTCATTTTCTAATGCTAATATTGAAGCTAATACATTTCCTACTTCAAGTGAAAATCTAGAAGCGATAAAAATACCACCAATAATTCCAACAAGTCCTAAAACTTCTTTAATAAAACCTCTAAAAAGTCCCTTCAGTCCCAAAATAACTGTTAAACCTACAACGACCATATCAAAAATAGTAAAATCTTGCAACTTATTTCCTTTCTAAATAATGTGAATTATAACTAAGTTTTTCCAAATAGAAGTTTAATTAAAATTAATGATAATTTCAGCACCTTTATAGTTGTTTTTTTGGTACGAAAATTCACAATTTCTTATATCTATTTGGTAGTGCATATGTTCACTCAAAAGTTCATGCACCATATACAATCCCATACCCATTCCAAAGGTTTGATGTTTTGTAGTAAAATATGGTTCAAATATTTTAGAAATGTTATCTTTATCTATTCCTTCACCCGAATCTTTTATATAAAGTTTTTTATCTTTTAATTCAACTAAAATAACTCTATTTTCTGAATCTTTGTTTTTTATCACTGCAAATATGGCATTATCTAATAAGTTTGTAATACATTGTTGAAATTCAGTTTTATAGCCATTTATAATAAAATCATCATCATAAATAAATTCAGTTTTAATATAATTTTCTTTTATTGTTGAGTCCAAAAATTTTATAGAATTATTTATAGCATCAACAATACTAAAATTAATATGACATTTTTCCTCAACAAAATAGTTACTAAAATTATCAATTGTTTTAGAGAGTTTTGCTGTGTTTTCTACAATCACATCGCAAGTTTTATTAAAGTCTTCATCACTTAATATATTCATCTCTTTTTGAAGTTGCATACCACTTGTTGCTGTACTAATTGTACTTAAAGGTTGTCTCCATTGATGAGCAATATTTTTTAAAGTATCTGCTATTGCAGTGATTTTTGATTGTTGGAAAAGTAATCTATCTTTCTCTTTACTTTTTTTAATCTCTTTTTGAATTTTTTCTTCTAATGATTCATTTAATTTTTTTAATTCACTTGTTTTATCTTGAACTAATTTTTCCAAATTATTATTTAAATATCTTAGTTTTTGTTTTTGTTTAATTATTTGTGTAATATCAGTTAATGTAACAATTAAATATTTATCTAATTGCTCTTTTGAACAATTTATAGAAAAGTGTCTTAATTCTTCATTTGTATCATATATTGCTACTTTAAAGTTTTCATCTTGATTTTCAAAAATATATTCAGCCCAATTTTTACCATCATAATCTTTATTTATAACATATGTTGAATCTTCCATCTCTACAAAAGTATGGCAAATACAAATATATTTTTCTTTAAACTCTTTTTGTGTTTTTACATCAGTAAAGAAATTTAGTAACTGCATATTTGAGTTTATGATTGTTTTTCCATCTGTTATGATAATAATATTTGATTGTGAATCTAAAATTGATTGTCGTTTAGCTTCTTGTACTTTTAGCTGTTTTATATGATTTTTTAATTTTCTGTTTAATTTTTTTGAATGGGAATTATTTAAGAAATTTACATACATAATAAAGAAAAATAGTAAAATCAAAATAATAATTGAGGCTAACATAATCATCTGTTTTTGATTATTATTAATAACTTTAGTATCAATAAATTTTAGTGGTAAAAAAGATATAATAGAGCCTAAATACTCGCCATTCTCATCTTTTAACTCATAAGTATTAATAAGTTTATTATCTAAAATGGTAAATTTTTTAAGATGTAAAAAATCTTCAACTTCTCTATTTTTAAAGAAGTCAATATATTCAGTTGAAGCACTTTGATTTGCAATATAATAATCTTTTACATATTTTTTTGTAAAAGGAAATTTAATTCTTTGATTATACTTTTTATCAACAATAACTAAAGAGTGTATATTATGTTTTTTTAATTGTTTAGTAATAGAGTTAAAATGTGTAATAACTTCAATAAATCCTAAAAAATTATTTTCTAAGTCAAAAATGGGAGTTCTTGCTTTTATACTTAAATCATAATGACCAACACTAATAGAAGTTGAAATATCTTTTTTCTTTAATATTTTTCTAACATCTTTTCTAAATTGTAAGTTGTCATTTCTTAACTCATCCCAAGATCTATAAATAGAGTGACCTTGATTATTTACTATTTGAATCCATACATTTTTGAATTTTGTATATTTTTGAATTTGTGAAGATATCTTTTTGTACTCAAATTTATTGAACTCTTTGTTTTTCATATATGAGTATAATCTATCATCTTTAGCCAATGAAATAGCCATTGTTAAAGTTGCATTTTGTTTCTCTTCTATTAAGCTTGATATAAATTTTGTAATAGTTTCAGAAGAGTGTTGAAATCTTGAATTTAATAAATCTTCTTTCTCTTTTTTTATGTATAGTACTATAATGAATATGATAAATAGTGATAGTAAAATAAATAGATACAGAATTTTATTATTTTTTTTGTAAAGCATAATACTTCTACTTGTTTTTTCCTTATCATAGCACAACTATGCTTTTTGTCTAGTAAAAAGTAACATAAAAATAACATAAATTAAGAATAATATAAATTTAAAAAATTCATAAAACATTAATAATATTTAGATAAAATTTTGACATGATAAAAAGATATCCAACAAAAAAAATATACGTAGGAAATGTTCCTATTGGTGGTGATGCACCAATTTCAGTACAATCAATGACTTTTTCTAAAACATCTGATGTAAAAGCTACTGTTGAGCAAATAAATAGATTACATTTTGCAGGAGCTGATATAGTTAGGGTTGCAGTTCCAGATAAAGAAGCAGCAAACGCATTAAAGGAGATAAAAAGCCAAGTGGCTTTACCGCTTGTTGCAGATATTCATTTTAATTATAAATTAGCTTTAATTGCAGCTGAAGTAGTAGATTGTATTAGACTTAATCCTGGTAATATCGGGGATAAAAAAAGAGTTGAAGAGGTTGTAAAAGCTTGTCAACAAAGAAATCTTCCTATTAGAATCGGTGTAAATTGTGGTTCTTTAGAAAAAGAGTTTGAGAATAAATATGGTCAAACTGCACAAGGTATGATTGCTAGTGCTGATTATAATATTAAGTATCTTGAAGATTTGGGATTTACTGATATTAAAGTATCTTTAAAAGCTAGTGATGTTCAAAGAACAGTAGAAGCTTATAGAGGATTAAGACCTTTAAATAACTATCCTTTTCATTTAGGAGTTACAGAAGCTGGAACTCAATTTCACTCAACAGTAAAATCTTCAATAGCTCTTGGAAGTCTACTTCTTGATGGAATAGGAGATACTTTAAGAGTATCTATGACTGGTGAACTTGAAAAAGAGATTGAAGTAGGGCGAGCAATTTTAAAAGATGCTGGTTTAGTAAAAGAGGGATTAAATATTATCTCCTGTCCAACTTGTGGGAGAATTGAAGCTGACTTAGTAAGTGCTGTAGCCCAAGTAGAAGAAAAAACAAAACATATAAAAACACCTTTAAATGTATCTGTAATGGGATGCGTTGTAAATGCACTAGGTGAAGCAAAAAGTGCAGATGTTGCAATTGCTTATGGAAAAGGAAGTGGCCTTATAATCAAAAAAGGTGAAACAATAGCAAAACTACCTACAGATAAACTACTTGAAAGATTTTTAGAAGAAGTAGAAAAAGAAGCTAAAAACAAATAGCTCTCTTTTTTCTTCTTTGTTAGCTACTATTAGATATAATCAAATCCTTATATAAATTTGGAGACTTAATGGATAGTGTATATAGCATTAATATAGAAAGAGCAGTACTTAGTTCAATACTTTTTAACCCTGATGAAATAGAAGAGATATTAGCAGTTTTAAAACCAAAAGATTTTTATCTTCCAGCACATCAAAAAATATTTGAAGTTATGACAAAACTTTATCGTGATGATATGCCAATAGATGAAGAGTTCATTAGAAAAAGAGTTAGTACAAAAGATGTTGATGATTCTATTTTAATAGAGATACTTTCTGCAAATCCAATCACAAATACGTTAGCTTACGTAAAAGAGATTAAAGATGGAAGTGTAAAAAGAGAGCTTGCATCTTTAGCAACAACAATAAAAAAAGTTTCAATTGAAGATGAAGTTAGTGCAAATGATGCACTTGATACTATTCAAGGTGAACTTTACAAAATCTCAACAGATAGCGCAACATCTGAGTTAAAAGATATGCAATTAATAACAGGTGATACTTTAGCTTACATCAAAAAGATGAAAGAGTTAGGTAATCATCACTTAATTGGTGAAACAACGGGATTTTTTGATTTAGATAAAAGAACAACAGGATTTAATGAAGGGGATTTAGTAATTATCGCAGCGCGTCCAGCGATGGGAAAAACAGCTTTAGTTTTAAATATGGCTTTGGCCAATGTTGAAGCAAATAAAGGTGTAATTTTCTTCTCACTTGAGATGCCAGCAGAACAACTTATGCTAAGAATGCTTGCAGCTAAAACATCTATTCCTTTACAAAATCTAAGAAAAGGTGATTTAGATGACCAACAATGGAGTAATCTATCTGGTGCATTTGAAGATTTAAATCAAAAAAAACTGTTTGTTGATGATGGTGGAAGTGTAAATATTAATCAATTAAGAGCAAGAGTACGAAAACTTGCACAAAATGAAGATAATAATATCTCATTAGTAATCATTGACTACTTACAACTTATGCAAGGAACTGGAAATAAAGATAGACACCAAGAGGTATCTGATATTTCAAGGGGACTTAAAATGCTTGCAAGGGAGATGAAAATTCCAATTATTGCACTATCTCAGTTAAATAGGGGACTTGAAAATAGACCTGATAAAAGACCAATGTTATCTGATTTAAGAGAGTCTGGAGCAATTGAACAAGATGCCGATATTATTATGTTTGTTTATAGAGATGATGTATATAAAGAAAGAGATGAAGCTAGAAAAGAAAAAGAAGCAAAAGATAAAGGTGAAGAGTATAAATCTACATTTGTTAATAAACCAGTAGAAGAAGCAGAAATAATAATAGGAAAACAAAGAAATGGACCAATTGGTACTGTTAAGCTTGATTTCCAAAAACAATATACTAGATTTGTTAATAAAGAGAATAGAGCAGATGCTCCAATTGAAGTAGTATTTGAAAGTGTAGCAGATACAAGTAAAGAGACAAATATTGATGTACCACAAATTCTTTAATGAATTTTTCAATAAAATAAAAATAATTATAGTTTAATAGGATTTTATAGATGATAAGAAAATGTTTATTTCCAGCAGCAGGATATGGGACAAGATTTTTACCTGCAACAAAAGCAACTCCAAAAGAGATGCTACCAGTTCTTACTAAACCACTTATTCAATATGGTGTAGAAGAAGCAATAGAAGCTGGAATTGATACAATGGCAATAGTAACAGGTAGAGGTAAAAGAGCAATAGAAGACCATTTTGATATTTCATATGAATTAGAACATCAAATTAAAGGTACTAATAAAGAACACTATTTAAGAGATATTAGAAAAGTTATAGAAAATTGTACTTTTTCATATACTAGACAAACACAAATGAAAGGTCTAGGACATGCAATATTAACAGGACAAACTCTAATAGGAAATGAGCCTTTTGCAGTTGTTTTAGCAGATGATTTATGCGATAATGAAACAGATGGTGTTTTAAAACAGATGGTAGATTTATATGAAAAATATCAATGCTGTATTGTTGCAATAGAAGAGGTTCCAAAAGAGCATACAAATAAATATGGTGTTATATCTGGAAGAGAGATAGAACCAGGTATTTATATGATAGATAATATGGTAGAAAAACCAGAACCCCAAGATGCACCATCAAATCTTGCAATAATTGGAAGATATATCTTAACACCAGATATTTTTGATATTATTAAAGATACTAATCCAGGAAAAGGTGGGGAAATTCAAATTACTGATGCACTTTTAACACAAGCTAAAAAAGGTATGGTTTTAGGATTTAAATTTAAAGGTGTTAGATTTGATTGTGGAAGTATTGATGGGTTTGTAGAAGCTACAAATCATTTTTATAATAAAAGTAAATAATATAAGGTAGAAGATGCAATATAGCAAAAGTTTTTATCAAATAAAATCAAATGAAACAATTTTTGAAAATGTAAAAAAGGAAATAGGTCAAATAGGTTATTATTCACTACCTTTTCAAGATACTACAAAAGTAAAAGAGTTTGCTAAAGATGTAAAACAATCTCATGTTGCAGTTATTGGTATAGGTGGTAGTACTTTAGGTACATTTGCTATTTATCAGTTTTTGAAAAGAACAAATGATTTTACAAAAAAACTTCACTTTTTTGAATCAACAGATCCAACAGATATTAAACAAAGAGTTAAAAAACTTGATTTAGAAGATACAATTTTTTTAATTATTAGTAAATCTGGAACTACAATTGAGACAATATCAATTTTTAAATATCTATCAAGTTTAGTAACAATGAATGAAAATAATTGTGTGATTGTTAGTGAAACTGATAGTAAACTAACAGCTTTTGCAAAACAAAATAGTATGCAAACTTTTGAAATACCCAAAAATGTTGGTGGAAGATTTTCTGTATTTTCAAATGTTGGATTACTTCCTTTAGCAATTTTAGGTGTAAATATTGATGAGCTACTTCAAGGTGCAAAAGAGGTACACAATAGCTTTTTTGATGAAGAAAAATATTATGATATTTTGATGGAAAAAGCAAGATTTATGATTGAAAATAAAAATAGATTTAATATAAATGTAGTTTTTTCTTATTCTGCTAGTTTAGAAGGTTTTAATAAGTGGTATATTCAACTTTGGGGTGAGAGCTTAGGTAAAATAAATATTAATGGTACAAAACAAGCTTTAACACCAATAGGACTTATAGGCCCAGTTGACCAACACTCGTTTTTACAATTAATTGCACAAGGTAAAAGAGATAAAACAGTAACTTTTATAAAAGTTGCAAATTTTGAAGATGATACTATAATTCCTACAAATACTTTAAAAGGTTTTCAGGAGTTAACATATGTTGATAATTTATCTTTTGCAAAATTAATTGATGAGCAAGCAAATGCAACAATTCAGTCAATAAAAGAGCTAAGTGATATTCCATATGATATAATAACTATAAATAAAGTGGATGAATTTAATATTGCAAAACTTATGTATAGTTATCAATTATTAACTTCAATTGTAGGAAAATTTGTACAAATTGATACTTATAATCAACCAGGAGTTGAAGCTGGTAAGATTATATTAAAAGAGAAATTAAATAATAAGGCTTAATTATGGTTTATGAAAAACTTTGGCAAAAATATGATGATTTTATTCCATATGAATTACAAATGAGTTTTGATATTAGACTTTGTAATGTTGTAAATATGTTGAACTATTTTTTTCAAGATTTAATAGTTAGAAAGCCAAGTTTTTCAAAAGTACATTTTTATTTAGCAGGTTCTTGTATAAAAAAAGATACTTTTAGAGATATTGATATGATTTTTCCATCAAAAGAGATGATGAGCGAGTTAAATCAATGTTTAGACCAAAGTTATTTTGAGTATGAAAATAACTCAATGACATATAAATTTAATGATGAGATTTTTCAGTTAGTATTTAGACCAAAATTTGAAGATAAATCTTTAGAGTTTACTGTAAGTGGATTTGATTTTGACTCAACAAAAATAGGTTTTGAGTGTTGTTTAGATATTGATAAAAAAGAAGTTGAAATAATAAAAGGTGATATTAGAAAAGAGTTCATCTCATATATTGATACAAAAGTAAATAACTTAAGTAAAATAAGTGTAAATCCTTTTGTTTCACTTCAAAGAGCAATTCATTTTCTAAAAAGAGGTGATGAGGTTCCTTATAGTGTATTTTTAGATATTTGTTCTAGTATTGCAGATATAAAAATAAAAGAGAATGAAGATATAAATAAACACTTTCAAAGACTTCAAGGTAATCCTAAAAAGTTAGAAAATATAAAAGAAGCTATTAGTGAATATATAGAAGACCATAAAAAATAATAAATAAACTTATTTTTATTTAAAAGTATATATAATCTTTAAAATTATTTTTAAAGGTTTTATATGAAGCAGGCTTTTTCACTATTAGAGTTAGTTTTTGTTCTTGTTATTCTTGCATTGATTGGAAGTTATGCAATTCCTAAATTCATGAATACAAAAGATGCAGCTGTTATTACAACAGTAAAAAGAGATGTTACTACAATTTTAAACTCCATTCAATCTCAATATTTATTAGATGGAAATATAGAAAATATTTCTGATACTATAAAAATTAATAGTTCAAATTGGTTTTTTGAAAATAATTCTATTGTTTATAAAAGTAATAATAGTAATTGCATAACTATTCATATAGATAAAGCTAGTCAAAAGTTAAAATTAAACATTAATGAAACAAATGATACCATTTGTACAAAGCTAAAACAATCAGGAATTGAAAACAGTTCAATTGATTTATATTAAGGATAAAAATGCATAAAGCCTTTTTCTTAGATAGAGATGGTGTAATAAATGTTGATAAAAGTTATGTTTATAAAGTAGAAGATTTTGAGTTTATTGATGGAGTATTTGATACTTTAAAATATATTCAATCAAAAGGTTATAAACTTTTTATAGTTACAAATCAATCAGGAATTGGAAGAGGTTATTATACAATAAAAGATTTTTTAAACTTAACTTTATGGATGAAAAATGAGTTTAAAAACAATGATATAAATATAGAAGAGGTTCAGTACTGTCCCCATGCACCAGAAGAGAACTGCAATTGCCGTAAACCAAAAACAGGTATGATTGATAATATTCTACAAAAATTTGATATTGATTTAGAAAACTCATGGTTTGTAGGTGATAAAGATTCTGATATAAAGTGTGCAAATAGTGCAAATATTAAAAATAGTGTACAAGTAAAATCTGGTCAAGATTTTGATGAAAATAAAACAGATGCAAAATATGTATTAAATAGTATAAAAGAGATAAAAAATTTAATTTAATTTTTTACTCTTTTTTTCTTACTCTTAAAAATGAAGCAAATTTTGGTTTATTATTTTTTGTAAATCCATAATACTTAAAAGTTACAGTAGTCCCAACTTTAGGTGGATTATATCTTTGTTTATTTGTAAATCCTCCTCCTAAGTTAAATATTACACCATTTCCTAGTTTTATTTGTAGACTTTTCATTCTTTTTGTATTGTTTTTATCATAATTAATAGTTATAACTTTTCCTTCTTTATCAAAAAACTTTTTTACTTTTAAAATATTGTTATTTCTTCCTTTAAAGTAAGATAATTTCCCATTTTTTACAATTACGCCTTCTGCTTTTTGTGATACTAATTTATTTAAAAATTTATCTAAATCTTTTTTACTATTACATTTTATTTGAGGTATGAATTTTATAAATTTATTTGGATGTTTTTCAAACCATATTTTTGCTTTTGAAAGTCTTTTTAAAAAGTCTCCTTTTGCATTTGGAACTTCAAAAATATTATAAGTTATTTGATTCCATTTATTTGTTGGTATTTTATCAAGTACAATACTTTGAATGTTTTCAAAATCATCCCTTTTTGTCCATAACTCTCCATCAAGTTTGAATTTAGGAAAGTTTTTTGTAAACTCCTTTGGTATATTAATTTTATTTCCATTTTTTGTTAGAAGGTTTTTTCCATTCCAATATGCTCTAATTCCATCAAGTTTTTCACTCATATACCAACCTTTAATATTCTGATTTTTATATATTTTAGGTTTTTGTAATGAGCTTGAATTTAAAAAACTAATTAATAAAAAAATAAAAATAACAATTTTCATAAAATACCTTTAATAATTTTTTTAATTATATTTTAATTAAAAGATTTAAATAAAGCCCTTAAAAGCTAATTTAATTGATTTTTGGATAAAATATTTCACTTTAAGAAAAGTGAGATATTATGAAATATACTGATATAGACTTTAATAATAAAACTATTTTAATTACTGGTGCAGCAGGCTTTATAGGCTCAAATTTATGCTTTTATTTTCAAGAAAATTACCCAAATGCAAATATAATTGCACTTGATTGTTTTAGGTCTGGTGAGACTTTTTCAAATGGAAATCTTAAAAGCTTTGGACACTTTAAAAATCTACTAGGTTTTAAAGGTGTAGTAATAAGTGGAGATATAAATGATAAAGAACTTTTAAACAATTTAGAAAACTCTTATACTTTTGATTATATCTTTCACCAAGCTGCGATTTCAGATACAACTGTTCAAGAACAAGACTTGATGGTAAAAACAAATGTTAATGCATATGAAGATTTATTAAAAATCGCAATAAAACATAAAGCAAATATGGTTTATGCAAGTAGTGCAGCAACTTATGGAGATAGTGATAGATTTGAAATAGGCTATGAGCAACCAAATAATGCTTATGGCTTTTCAAAAGTAATGATGGACAATATTACATACAAATATTTAAAACAAGGTGTTGATATAAGTATTGTTGGACTTAAATATTTTAATGTGTATGGGCAAAGAGAATTTTTCAAAAACAAAACAGCTTCAATGGTAGTTCAGTTTGGACACCAAATCTTAAATAATCTTACTCCAAAACTTTTTGAAGGAAGTGATAAAATACTTAGAGATTTTATTTTTATTGAAGATGTAATTCAAGCAAATATAAAAGCTTGTTCTCCTAAAAAAAGTGGTGTTTATAATGTTGGTACAGGAAAAGCAAGAAGCTTTGAAGATATTGTAAATATTCTACAACAACAATTAGAGATTGATAATGGAAAAGAGTATATTCCAAATCCATATATTGGAGCATATCAATTCTTTACTCAAGCAAATATAGAATCAACAAAAGAGAATTTAGGTTATGAACCAAGATTTGAGTTAGAAGATGGTGTAAAAGCATATATTCCAGAAATTAAAAGATTATTTGAATGTGAGGTTAAATAATGTTAAATTTACATAAAAAACCTAATATCTTAGTAATTGGTGATTTGATGATTGATCACTACTTATGGGGAAGTTGCGATAGAATTTCACCTGAAGCACCTGTTCAAGTAATTGATGTAAAAAAAGAGACAACAGTTTTAGGTGGAGCAGGTAATGTTATAAATAATTTACTTTCTTTGGGAAGTGATGTTGGAGTTATCTCTGTTGTTGGTGATGATGATGTTGCAAAAGAGTTAAAAACAATGCTTGATAAACAAGGTGCAAAATCTTTTTTAATTGAACAAAAAGGAAGAAAAACATCTAAAAAATCAAGAATAATGGCATCTCATTCTCAAGTTGTTAGATATGACCATGAGAGTAAAAACTCTATATCTTTTGATAGTGAAAAGAAAATATTTGAAAAATTTCAAGAGCTAATAAATAGATATGATATTATCCTTTTTTCTGATTATGGAAAAGGTGTAATTACAAAAGATTTATCTAAAAAAATCATAGATTATGCAAAAAAATATGAGAAGAAAGTAATAGTTGATCCAAAAGGTGAAGATTATTCAAAATATAGTGGTGCATATTTTTTAACTCCAAATAAAAAAGAAGCACAAGTTGCTTCAAAAGTCGAAATAGAAAATGATGAAAAATTAAAAGAAGCTCTTACAAAACTTAAAACTATTGCTTCTTTAGATTACTCAATTATTACACTTAGTGAGCAAGGAATTGCACTTTTAAAAGATGATGAAGTTATAATTAGACCAACTGTTGCAAGAGAGGTTTTTGATGTAACTGGTGCTGGTGATACTGTTTTAGCTTCACTTGGTTTTGCACTTAGTTTAGGAACAGATTTAGTTGAATCAATTGAGTTTGCAAATCTTGCAGCTGGTGTTGTAGTTGGAAAACTTGGTAGTGCAACTGTAAGTTTAGATGAAATTGAAGAGTATAAAACAAGCTTAAATCAAAGTTCAATTGAGTTTCATATAAAAACTTTTAAAGAGATAGAAAAAATTTCAAATAGATTAAAAGAACAAGATAAAAAAATTGTTTTTACAAATGGTTGTTTTGATATTTTACATAAAGGTCATGTAAGTTATTTAAATACTGCAAAATCTTTTGGAGATGTTTTAATCTTAGGTCTTAATTCAGATGATAGTGTAAAAAGATTAAAAGGTGAAAATAGACCAATAAACTCACAAGATGATAGAGCATATATACTTTCAGCGCTTGAATGTGTAGATTATGTAGTAATATTTGATGAAGATACTCCATATGAATTAATCTCACTTGTTAAACCTGATGTTTTAGTAAAAGGTGCTGATTATGATGGAAAAGAAGTAGTAGGTAGCGATATTGCAAAAGAGACTAAACTAGTTGAATTTGTTGATGGAAAAAGTACTACAAAAACAATAGAAAAAATTCAAGGTAAATAGATGAAAGAGCTAAGCAGTCAAGATAAAACAAGAATATTAAGTAGTATTAGAGATATAAATGATTTTCCAAAAGAGGGAATTGTTTTTAAAGATATTACTACACTTTTAAATGATAAAGAGGCTTTTAATTTACTTATGAATCATTTAGAGGATAGATATAAAGATTATGATTTGGATTATGTTGCAGGAATTGATAGTAGAGGATTTATCTTTGGAGCAGCACTTGCAGATAGATTAAAAGTTGGTTTTGTTCCAGTTAGAAAAAAAGGAAAATTACCTAGTACTACTGTTTGTGAAAAGTATGAGTTGGAGTATGGTTTTGATGAAGTTGAAATTCATTTGGATGCTTTCCATGAAAAAGTGGGTGCTAAAGTTTTATTAATTGATGATTTGATTGCAACTGGCGGAACTGCAAATGCAGCTGCTAAACTTATAAAAAAAGTTAAAGCTAATTTAGTTGAAGCATGCTTTTTATTGAATCTTTCGTTTTTAGATGGTAAAAAAAGAGTAGAAGAACATACAACAGTTTATACAATATTTGATGTGTAAGGACAAAAGTTTGGAACAAAGAGTAAATAATATGATAGAAGACGATGAAATTGATTTAAGAGAACTTTTTAAAAAACTTTGGAAAGGTAAACTTTTTATTATTATTTTTACATTAGTTGTTACAATATTAGCAGGTATTTACGCATTTTTGAAAACACCTATTTATAATGGAACAATTTCATATGAAATAGGACAAGTAATAACTGATAAAAATATAAATCTAAATAATAAAGAGATAAGTATAATTGATATTGATGATGCATCAAATTTAAAAGAGATAATTTCAAGAAAATTTTCTACAAAAGATGAAGAAAAAGGAATATTTACTAATGCTCTAATACCAAGAGGAACATCAAATATAATAGTTGTCGATGTACAAAATAGTAATAAAGAAAAAATAAATAAAAAATTAGATGAAATAACTAAGTTTATTGAAACAAGACAAGATAAAAGAATAAAGTTTTACTCTTTTAATAATGCAAAGATAAAAAAAACATCAGTACTTAGTAAAGATATTTCATCAAAAGCAATAAAACCAAATAAAAAAATAATCATTGCAGTTGCTTTTGTGAGTGGATTTATTTTATCAATTTTTTTACTATTTTTTATAGATTTTATTAAAAGTTTTAAGGAAGAGAAGTAATGAGTAATTATATTCCCAAAAAAAGTAAGTTTGATCCAGATGAAAATGGACACTTTGGTATATTTGGTGGAAAATATGTTCCTGAGACATTGATTCCAATTCTTGAAGATTTGGAAAGCGAGTATAAAAAATATAGATTTGATAAGCAGTTTTGGAGTGAAGTAAATGCTTTACTTAAAGATTATGTAGGAAGAGAAACACCTTTATATCATGCAAAAACAATAAGTGAAGAGATTGGTGCAAAAGTTTACTTAAAAAGAGAAGACTTGAACCACACAGGTGCACATAAAGTAAATAATGTAATTGCACAAGGACTTTTAGCAAAAAAACTTGGTAAAACAAAAGTAATAGCTGAAACTGGCGCTGGGCAACATGGTGTTGCAACTGCTACAATTGCTGCACTTTTAGGACTTGAATGTACAGTATTTATGGGTGCAAAAGATGTTCAACGACAAGAATTAAATGTATTTAGAATGAAACTTCTTGGAGCAAAAGTAATTGCTGTTGAAAGCGGTAGTAAAACTTTAAAAGATGCAATGAATGATGCAATTAGATATTGGGTTACAAATGCAAGAGATACTTTTTATATTATAGGAACTGTGGCTGGGCCTCATCCATATCCAATGATGGTAAGAGATTTTCAAGCAATTATTGGTTACGAAGCAAGAAAACAAATACTTGAAAAAGAGAATAAACTTCCAGATTATGTAGTAGCTTGTATTGGTGGTGGAAGTAATGCTATTGGAATGTTTTCACACTTTTTAGAAGATGAAGAAGTTACTTGCATAGGAATAGAAGCTGGTGGTCTTGGACTTGATACAAACAAACATGGTTGTAGCTTACAAAAGGGAAGTCCTGGAGTTTTACATGGACAATGTTCATATTTACTTCAAGATAAAGATGGACAAGTAACAGAAGCTCATTCCATTAGTGCAGGTCTTGATTATCCAGGTATTGGACCAGAACACTCTTTTCACAAAGATAATCATAGTGTTGAATATGATTCAATAACTGATGAAGAAGCTATTGAAGCTTTTGTGTGGTTAAGCCAAAAAGAGGGAATTATTCCTGCTTTTGAAAGTGCTCATGCAGTTGCT
The DNA here is from genome assembly GCF_004116725.1 of Arcobacter sp. CECT 8986. Classification (NCBI taxonomy): domain Bacteria; kingdom Pseudomonadati; phylum Campylobacterota; class Epsilonproteobacteria; order Campylobacterales; family Arcobacteraceae; genus Arcobacter; species Arcobacter sp. CECT 8986. Next base: position 16,819 of record NZ_PDKG01000002.1, read on the forward strand.
TACTTAAAAAAAGCAAAAGAAAAATTTAAAGATAAAACAGTAATTGTAAATCTATCTGGTCGAGGTGATAAAGATATGATTCAAGCAAAATCTCTTTTACATTTTGACTAAAGAAGAATATAATGGAAAAATATTTTAAAAAACTTCAAGCGCATTCAGGAAAGATACTTACAGTTGTATTGGGGGTATTTTTTATATTTTTAGCTTATAACTTATATGAAGCTCCTGTTAGTGGATTTGAAAACAAGTTTATGTATTTGCTTAAAGAGTATGGCTATATTATACTTTTTGCTTGGGGAATGCTTGAAGGTGAAGCTGGTCTTGTAATGGCAGGACTTTTATCTCACACCGGAGATATGACTTTATACATAGCTATTTTTGTAGCTGGGCTTGGTGGATTTGCAGGAGATCAAGTTTATTTTTATATAGGAAGATTTAATAAAGCATATGTATATAAAAGGTTTAGAGGTCAAAGAAGAAAATTTGCACTTGCTCATTTACTTTTAAAAAAACATGGATGGCCTATAATTTTTATGCAAAGATATATGTATGGAATGAGAACAATAATACCAATTTCAATTGGTATTACAAGATATAGTGGAAAAATGTTTGCTTTTATAAATCTTATTAGTGCTTGGTGTTGGGCTACTATTACAATTATGCCTGTTTGGTATTTTGGTGAAGAGATATTAGTAGTATTGCATTGGGCGAAAGAACATTGGTATTTTGCATTGCCATTTGCACTTATATTTGGTGGAAGTATAATTTACTATTTTAATAAAGCTTCAAAGAAAAAGGAGAAAGAACTATGAAAATAAATTTAGTTGAAAGAACTAAAAAACTTAAATCTTCAATTGAGATAATAGTACTAAATGATATAGAAGAATCAAAAGATAAAAAAGTTTTAAAAACTTTAAATTTTGAACCAAAAGATGAATCAAGTGTTTTTTTAGTAGAGAGTAATAAAATATATGTAGGATGTGAAAATCAAGATTATGATAGTGTTGCAATAGCAACTGCAACTGCTATTAAAAAGTTTATTTCAACTACTACAAAAAGTGCAAAAATTGTTTTGAGTGATACAACACTATTAAATGCAATTGTTGAAGGTGCACTTTTAGGAAGCTACTCTTTTACTACATATAAATCAGATAAACAAAAATGTAAAAAACAAGAATTAAATATCGTTGTAGAAAAAGTCACAACTGAACTTGAAAAAATAGTTGAAAATTCTATTATTATCTCTGATAGTGTAAATAAAGTAAGAGATATGGTAAACACTGCACCCGCTGATTTTTATCCAGATGTTATGGCTAAAAAAGCAGAAGAAATAGCAGTTGAAAATGAATTAGAGTGTAAAATATTAGGTGAAAAATATTTAGAAAAACACTCAATGAATGCAATGCTAAGTGTTGGTAGAGCTTCAGTTCATGAATCAAAACTTATTCATCTATCTTATAAACCAAAAGATGCAAAGAAAAAAGTTGTATTAGTTGGAAAAGGTCTTACTTATGATTCAGGCGGACTTTCACTTAAACCAGCTGATTATATGACTACAATGAAATCTGATAAATCAGGTGGATGTGCAGTTTTAGGAATAATAAATGCAGTTTCAATTTTAAAATTACCTATTGAGATTCATGCAATTGTAGGTGCAGTTGAAAATATGATAGGTGGAAATGCTTATAAGCCAGATGATGTATTAACAGCTAGAAATGGTAAAACAATAGAAGTTAAAAATACTGATGCTGAAGGAAGACTTGTACTTGCAGATTGTCTATGCTATGCACAAGATGAGATTGAAAATATAGATTATATTTTTGATTATGCGACACTTACAGGAGCTTGTGTAGTTGGAGTTGGTGAATATACAACTGGAATTATGGGAAATTGTGAAAAACTAAAAAGAAAGGCAGTATCAAATGCTTTAATATCTGGAGAATATGCAACATCTCTTGATTTTAATAGATTTTTAAGAAAAACACTAAAATCTGAAGTTGCAGATATAAATAATATATCAAGCACAAGATATGGTGGAGCAATAACAGCTGGAATTTTTCTTGATAACTTTATAAATAAAGAGAATAAAGATAAATGGCTACATTTTGATATAGCAGGTCCAGCTTATGTTGAAAAAGCATGGGGATATAATCCTTTTGGAGCAAGTGGTGCAGGTGTTAGAATGACACTTGAATTATTAAAAAACTTATAATAAATAAAATTAATTTATTAAAAAGGGGTGTGAATATGTTCATACCCCTTTTTTTTATTCTGATTTAACCCACTTTTTACCAATAATTATATAGAATGTTAAAAATTTTTTTAAGGTACTATATAAATATTATGAATAATAAAAAATACAAAATAGCAATTGCAGGAACTGGATATGTTGGACTTAGTAATGGTATTTTATTATCTCAACATAATGAAGTAATTGCTTTAGATATAATTGAAAAAAAAGTAGAATTATTAAATAAAAAAATATCTCCAATTGAAGATAAAGAGATACAAGAGTATTTAACTTCAAAAGAACTTAATTTTAAAGCAACTTTAGATAAAAATGAAGCTTATAAAAATGCTGATTTTATTATAATTGCAACACCAACTGATTATGATACGCAGACTAATTACTTTAATACAAAAAGTGTAGAAGCAGTTATCTCTGATGTGTTAAGTATAAATCCTAATGCAACAATGGTAATAAAATCAACTGTTCCAGTAGGCTATACAAAATCAATAAAAGAGAAATTTGATACTGAAAATATAATCTTTAGTCCAGAGTTTTTAAGAGAAGGAAAAGCACTATATGATAACTTATATCCAAGTAGAATCATAGTAGGAGAACAAAGTCAAAGAGCAAAAACTTTTGCCTCTCTTCTAGCACAAGGCGCAATAAAAGAAGATATAGCAACACTTTTTATAGATAGTACTGAAGCAGAAGCGGTTAAACTTTTTTCAAATACTTATTTAGCTATGAGAGTGGCATATTTCAATGAATTAGATAGTTATGCACAATCAAATAATCTAAATACAAGACAAATTATAGAAGGTGTTGGACTAGATCCAAGAATTGGAAGCCATTATAATAATCCAAGTTTTGGATATGGTGGATATTGTTTACCCAAAGATACAAAACAATTAAGAGCAAACTATAAAGAAGTACCAAACAATCTAATTTCAGCAATTGTAGATGCAAATAGTACAAGAAAAGATTTTATAGCTGATAGTATTATTGCTAAAAATCCTAAAGTTGTAGGAATATATAGATTAGTGATGAAATCAGGAAGTGATAACTTTAGAGCAAGTGCAATTCAAGGAATAATGAAAAGAATTAAGTCAAAAGGCATTGAAGTAGTTGTTTATGAACCAGCTTTAAATGAAGATGATTTCTTTCACTCAAAAGTTATAAAAGATTTAGAAGAATTCAAAAAAGTGAGTGATGTAATAGTAGCAAATAGAATATCACAAGATATAAAAGATGTAGAAGAGAAAATTTATACAAGAGATATTTTTAATAGTGATAGTTAAATTATAAATTGGTTATAAAAATGTCATAAATTTTATATGATTTTAAATAATTATTTAGTAGTATTATCGTCTTAAACAAGGGAAATGGTTTTGAAAATATTAGTAACAGGAACAGCAGGATTTATAGGAAGTCATTTAGCTATTAAGCTACTTGAAAGAGGTGATGAAGTAGTAGGATTAGATAATATAAATGACTACTATGACCAAAGTGTAAAGTATGGAAGATTACAAAGAGGTGGAATAATTGATTCACTAGAAGAGGGCGAAAATATTCCATATGGTGAGATTCTAACTTCAAATAAAAATAGTAATTATAAATTTATAAAATTAAACTTAGAAGATAAAGAAAAAGTAACTAAACTTTTTGAAGATGAAAAGTTTGATGCAGTATGTAATCTAGCTGCACAAGCAGGAGTTAGATATAGTCTTACAAATCCAGATTCTTATATCCAAAGTAATATAGTTGGTTTTTTAAATTTATTAGAAGCATCTAGACATAACAATGTAAAGAACTTTTCTTATGCTTCAAGCTCTTCAGTATATGGATTAAATGAGGAACTACCTTTTTCTACAAATCATAATGTAGATCATCCAATCTCACTTTATGCAGCAAGTAAAAAATCAAATGAATTGATGGCACATACTTATAGTCATCTTTATGGTATCTCTACAACTGGACTTAGATTTTTTACTGTATATGGACCATGGGGTAGACCTGATATGGCGCTATTTTTATTTACAAAAGCAGCTTTAGAAAATAGAAAAATTAATGTTTTTAATAATGGTGAGATGCTAAGAGATTTTACTTATATTGATGATATTGTTGAAGGTGTTATTAGAGTTATTGATAATCCAGCAAAATCAAATGAAACTTGGGATAAAAAAGAAGCATCAACTTCAAGTGCACCATATAAAGTATATAATATAGGAAATAATAACCCTGTAAAACTTATGGATTTTATAGAAGCTATTGAAAATAAGCTTGGTAAAAAAATAGAAAAAAATATGATGCCAATACAAGCAGGTGATGTACCTGCAACATTTGCAGATGTAAATGACTTAGTGCAAGATTTAGGTTATAAACCAGCAACACCAATTCAAAAAGGAATAGATAATTTTGTAGATTGGTATCTAGATTTTTTTGGATATGATGAAAAAGGAAATAAAATCAATGGATAAAATATGTATTATTGGCCTTGGGTATGTAGGTCTTCCTCTTGCACATGCATTTTCTGCTAAATATGAAGTAGTTGGTTTAGATATATATCAAACAAGAATTGATGAATTAAACAAAGCACATGATAGAACACTTGAATTATCAAGTGAACAGTTAAAAGAAGCACTTGATAATGGTATTAAGTTTACATGTAACACTGAAGATATAAAAGATTGTAATATTTTTATAGTTACAGTTCCAACTCCTATAGATAAAAACAAACAACCAGATTTAACGCCTTTAGTAAAAGCAAGTGAAACTGTAGGAAAAGTACTTAAAAAAGATGACATAGTTATATATGAAAGTACTGTTTATCCAGGTGCTACGGAAGAAGTATGTGTACCAATACTTGAAAAGTTTTCAAATCTGGAATTTAATAAAGATTTTTATTGTGGATATAGTCCAGAGAGAATAAACCCAGGAGACAAAAAACACACAGTTACAAAGATACTTAAAGTAACATCAGGTTCAACACCAAAAATTGGACAAAAAGTTGATGAACTTTACTCTTCTATTATTACTGCTGGAACACATTTAGCTCCTACAATAAAAGTAGCAGAAGCCGCAAAAGTAATAGAAAATTCTCAAAGAGATATAAATATAGCATTTGTAAATGAACTATCAATTATATTTAATAAACTAGATATTGATACAAATGCAGTACTAGAAGCAGCAGGTACTAAATGGAATTTCTTACCTTTTAGACCTGGACTTGTGGGAGGACACTGTATAGGTGTAGATCCATATTATTTAACTCATAAAGCACAAAGTATAGGATATAATCCAGAGATAATATTAGCAGGTAGAAGATTAAATGATAATATGGGAATTTATGTAGCAAATCAAGTTATAAAACTTATGATAAAAAAAGGACAAAAAATTGAAGGCTCAAATGTTTTAGTTCTTGGAATAACATTTAAAGAAAATTGTCCAGATATTAGAAATAGTAGAGTTATAGATGTAATAGAAGAACTTCAAGAATTTGGATGTAATATTACAGTGTCAGATTATTGGGCAGATAAAGATGAAGTAAAACATGAGTATAGTATAGATTTAAAAGATGAAGTTAATTTTGAAGATTATGAAGCAATAGTTTTAGCAGTTGCACATGATAATTATAAAGTTTTAAATTTGAAAAATGATAATAATATTGTTTATGATATTAAATCTATTTTAGAAAAAAGTGATGGGAGACTTTAATCCTTGAATATTCTAGTTACAGGTGCAGCTGGGTTTATAGCTTCTCACATTATTGAAGAACTCTTGGAAAATAAACAAAACACTGTAATAGGTATAGATAATTTTTATAGTGGTACAAAAGAGAATATCGAATACATAATATCGTGTGATAAAGATAAGAAATTCACTTTTATAGAAGCTGATATTAGAGACTTTGAAAAAATTAATAAAATTATCAAAGAGTTTAATATAATTTATGTATATCATTTAGCGGCAATAGTATCCGTGCAAGAATCTATTCAAAATCCACTTTTATCTAATGATGTAAATGTAAAAGGTACTTTGAATATTTTGGAAGCTTCAAGACAAAATAGTGTAAAAAGAATTCTATTTTCAAGTAGTGCTGCTGTGTATGGAAGTGAACCAACTCTTCCTAAAAGTGAAAACTCACCTACAAAACCAATTTCTCCTTATGGTTATGATAAGCTTATGGGTGAACAGTATATGAAATTATATAGTGAATTGTATAATATTGAAACTGTAGTATTGCGGTATTTTAATGTATATGGACCAAGACAAAGTGCTACAAGTGACTATAGTGGAGTAATATCTATTTTTGAAAAGAAGTTTCAAAATGATGAAATAGCAAATATTTATGGTGATGGAGAACAATATAGAGACTTTGTATATGTAAAAGATGTAGCAAACGCAAATATAATAGCAATGAATACTTCAAATATTTCAGGAGAAGTTATATGTGTAGGTACTGGAAATAAAACTTCAATAAATGATATTGTAAAAGTATTAAATGAGAAATATAATAAAAAGATAAAAGTCAAATACTTTAACTCAAGAGATGGAGATATTAAAGAATCAGTTTGTGAAAATTATAAGATAAAAAGAGTTTTGAATATTGCTACTTTTATAAAATTTGAAAATGGAGTGATGTATTTATGAAAGGAATACTATTAGCAGGGGGAAGTGGGACAAGACTTTACCCAATCACAAAAGGAGTAAGTAAGCAATTAACTCCAATATATGATAAACCAATGATATACTACCCATTATCAGTTTTAATGCTATCAGAAATAGATGAAATACTAATAATTACAACACCAGAAGACCAACAGAACTTTAAAAATCTTTTAGGGAATGGAAGTGATTATGGAATAAAGTTACAATATATTGTTCAACCAAGCCCAGATGGATTAGCACAAGCATTTATTTTAGGAGAAGAGTTTCTTAATGGAGATGATGCTTGTTTAGTTCTTGGAGATAATATTTTTTATGGACATGGTTTAACTCAGATGCTTGTACAAAGTGTAAAAAATGTTAAAGAAGAAAATAAAGCAACAGTGTTTGGTTACTATGTAACAGATCCTGAAAGATATGGTGTTGCAGGTTTCGATGAAAATGGAAATGTAACTTCTATTGAAGAAAAACCTAAAAACCCAAAATCAAACTATGCAGTTACTGGTCTTTACTTTTATCCAAATGATGTAGTTAAAAAAGCTAAAGAAGTAAAACCCTCACACAGAGGTGAATTAGAAATTACTACTTTAAATGAAATGTATCTTAATGAAGATAGATTAAAAGTAGAATTAATGGGAAGAGGTTATGCATGGCTTGATACTGGTACCCATGAATCTATGCTTGATGCAAGTAACTTTATTCAAACTATTGAAAAAAGACAAGGCTTAAAAGTAGCTTGCTTAGAAGAAATAGCTTATGAAATGGGTTATATCTCAAAAGATAAACTTCTTGAACTTGCAGAGCCTTTTAAAAAGAATCAATATGGACAATACCTAATCAATAGAGCAACTCAACCAAGGAAAGTTAGATAATGCAATTTATTAGAACTAATATTACTGATGTAGTAATTATTGAACCAACAGTTCATGGTGATCATAGAGGATACTTTGTAGAAACTTTTCGAGAAGATAGCCTTACAGAATTTCTTGGATATAAAATAAACTTCTGCCAGGACAATGAATCTAAAAGTTCAAAGGGAGTGCTTCGAGGACTTCATTATCAATTATCCCCTCATGCTCAAACTAAACTTGTACGTGTAATACAAGGAAAAGTTTTAGATGTAGCGGCTGATATTAGGAAGAACTCTCCTACATTTGGAAAATATGTAGCTGTTGAACTAAGTGCTGATAATAAAAAACAACTCTTAGTTCCAAGAGGATTTGCCCATGGATTTGTAGTTCTTGAAGATGATACAGTATTTGCTTATAAAGTAGATAACTACTATAGCCCTGAATGTGATAGAGGAATAGCCTTTGATGATAAAGATTTAAATATAGATTGGATATTAAATCATGATGAATTAAATTTATCTGCAAAAGACACCAAACAACCAAAACTTCACGAAACAAATGATTTATTTGAGTTTGGAGTAAATTATTATGCCTAATTCTAACTCTTCTTTTAATATTTTAGTAACAGGTTCAAATGGACAAGTTGGTTCAGAAATAAAAGAACTATCATCAAGCTATGATTATAACTTCTTTTTTACAGATAGAACAAATATAGATATTACAAATAAAGAAGATATAAAAAGCTTCTGTCAAAATAATAATATCAATGTTATTATAAACTGTGCAGCATATACAAGAGTTGATAAAGCAGAATATGATGAATTAAATGCTGATTTAGTAAATAGAAAAGTAGTTAAAAAATTAGCCTTAATTTCAAAAGAGTTGAATATAAAACTTATTCATATCTCAACTGATTATGTATTTGATGGTAAAGCTTTTAAACCATACTGTGAAAGTTTCCAAACAAATCCACAAAGTATTTATGGTAAAACAAAACTTGATGGTGAAAAAGAACTTATTAATATTAATCCTAAAAATTCAATTATAATTAGAACCTCTTGGGTTTATTCTTTTTATGGAAATAACTTTGTAAAAACAATGATTAGACTTGGACATGAAAAAAAAGAGCTAGATGTGATATTTGACCAAATTGGATCTCCAACTTACGCTAAAGATTTAGCAAAAGCTATTTTAGATATAATTCTACAAATTAATAATGAAAAAACACAAATATTTAATTTTTCAAATGAAGGTGTTTTATCTTGGTATGATTTTGCAAAAGAGATTATGAAAATGGCTAAGCTAGACTGTAAGATTAATCCAATAGAAACAAAAGATTACCCAACACCTGCCAAAAGACCTTATTATTCACTATTAAATAAAAGTAAAATCAAATTTACTTTTAATATAGAAATACCATATTGGAAAGATGGATTGTATGATTGTTTAAAAAGATTGGAAGAAAGAAGATAGATGTTTAATAATAGCAATAAGACAATATTAGTAACAGGATGTGCAGGATTTATAGGTAGTAATTTTGTACCATATTTTTTAGAAAAATATCTACAGTATAATTTAGTAAACTTAGATCTTTTAACATATGCAGGTGATTTAGAGAATCTAAAAGAGTGTGAAACAAATTCTAGATATAAATTTATAAAAGGTAATATCAGTAATAGAGAACTAATAGAATTTATTTTTAATGAATATGATATTAGAGGAGTAATCCATTTTGCAGCAGAATCTCATGTTGATAACTCAATAAAAAATCCAGGAGTATTTGTTGAAACTAATGTAAATGGTACTTATACTTTAGTTGATGTAGCAAAAAACTATTGGATGGAAAAACCTTTCAAATATAAAAAAGAATATCTGCAACTAAATGGCGATATCCCCGGTTCTAAAGAACAAGTGGGGTACCAAGATTGTAGATTCCATCATATCTCTACAGACGAAGTATATGGAACACTTACTGATAACCGAAAGGATTTGTTTACTGAAACTACACCATACACTCCAAACTCTCCATATTCAGCATCTAAAGCATCATCTGATATGATTATAAAATCTTATGTTGAAACATTTGGAATGAATTGTGTTATTACAAACTGCTCTAATAATTATGGACCAAAACAACATGATGAAAAACTAATTCCAACTATTATAAGAAATGCTCTACAAGGAAAGCCAATTCCAATCTATGGAGATGGAAAGAATATTAGAGATTGGTTGTATGTACTAGATCACTGTAAAGGTATAGACTTAGTATATCATACAGGTAAAAAAGGTGAAACATATAATATTGGTGGAAGAAATGAAAGAACAAATCTTCAAATAGTAGATAAAATTTGTACTATTTTAGATCAATATGTTCCAAAAAAAGATAACTCTTCATATAAAGAGTTAATAACATTTGTAGAAGATAGAGCGGGACATGATAGAAGATATGCAATAGATGCTACAAAGATAGAAAATGAACTTAGTTGGAAAGCACATGAAAATTTTGATACTGGTATAGTTAAGACTATTGAGTGGTATTTGGAAAAGTATGATATCTAATATTAAAAACATTTCATATCTTACCTTTACACAAATATTTATTGTATTTGTAGGTTTATTAACAGGAATGATTTGGTCTAGATTTGGTAGTGTTGAAGATTATGGGAAATATCAACTTTTAATGTCTTTTGTTTCTATTGTCGGAATTTTTTCTTTGCCAGGGTTAGGAATGACAGCTCAGTTATCAGCAGGTAAAAATCAACATGGGAATTTGGAATATATTTTTAAGAAGAAAGTTTTATACTCGATAATAAGTAGTTTTATATTATTTTTTATTGGAAATTATTATCTTTTTATTAAAGAAAATACAGATATGACATACTTAATATATATTGCAGCATGTCTATATCCTTTATATAATTTAAAAGCATTATGGGAAGGATGGATAACGGCAACTGGAGAATTTAAAAAGTTATCATTGATACAAATATATTTTAGTTTAATAACTTTTATTGCACTATTTGGAAGTTTAATATTAACCAATAATATATATTTTGTAATATTAAGTATCTTTTTTGCAATCTCTTTGTCAAATATTATAATTATTAAATATGTTCAAACAAAAAGAAATAATGATAATACAGATTTTGATTTAATTAATTATGGATATAAACTAAGTATACCTATGGCAATACCTATTATTATGTCTTTAGATAAAATATTGATTTCGGAGTATTTGACAATTGAAAAAGTTGCTATATATGCTATTGCAATGGCATTCCCTTCTTTTATTAAATCACTTTATTTAATAACTAATAGATTATTATCTCCAAAGTTTACATCATCAAATAGTATTTCTGAATCTTGGAAATATTTTAAGTCAAAATTTTTACTAATTGTTGTTTTTTTTACTACAATAGGTTTAGTGGGTTTTTTTATTTTAGACTATTTGATAGTTTTGTTATATACTGATAAATATTTAGAATCAACATTATATGCAAAATGGATTTTTTTATTTACAGCACTTAGTGTTCCTTGTTCCTTTTTAGGAAATATATTAAGGACTCAAAAAATTTTAAAGTTTTCATATTATTATGAATCTTTTAATAGTTTTGGAAAATTATTCTTAATACTTGTGTTGATTCAAGAATATGGTTTGTGGGGAATAGTGTATGCTATTAGTTTGATGAATATACTATCTATTATATTTTTTATTAGTTATTTTAATTATGAGTTAAAAAAGGAGAGGCAAAATGTTTAAAAATAAGATATTGTTAATTACTGGGGGAACAGGTTCTTTTGGGAATGCCATTCTTCGTAAGTTTCTAAGTACAGATATAAAAGAGATAAGAATATTTTCTAGAGATGAGTTAAAACAAGATAATATGCGTAAGAAATATAATCATAACAAATTAAAATTTTATTTAGGTGATGTTAGAGATGTAAACTCTTTAGATGATGCAATTAAAGGTGTAGATTTTATCTTCCATGCTGCAGCATTAAAACAAGTACCATCTTGTGAATTTTATCCAATTCAAGCTGTTCAAACTAACATTATTGGTACTGAAAATGTTCTTAATGTAGCTATAAAACATAAAGTGAAGAATATAGTTGTTTTAAGTACAGATAAAGCTGTTTATCCTATAAATGCAATGGGTATAAGTAAAGCTATGATGGAAAAAGTAGCTGTTGCAAAAAGTAGAAATCTTGATGATACTGGAATAGTGATATCTTGTACAAGATATGGAAATGTAATGGCAAGTAGAGGTTCTGTGATACCTCTTTTTATCAATCAAATAAGAGCAGGTAACGATATAACTATAACAGACCCAAATATGACTAGATTTATGATGAGTTTAGATGATGCAGTAGATTTAGTGATGTTTGCATTTAAAAATGCCAAAAATGGTGATATCTTTGTACAAAAAGCACCTGCTTGTACAGTAGAACTTCTTGCAAATACTTTAAAAAATATGTTGAATAAATCAGAACACAAAATAAATATTATAGGTACCCGACATGGTGAAAAGCTATATGAAACACTTCTTACTAGAGAAGAAATGGTTCATGCTGTTGATATGGATAATTATTATAAAATACCAGCAGATAATAGAAATTTAAATTATAGTAAATTTTTTGAAGAGGGTAAAGTGATAACTGAAGCATATGATTATAACTCACACAACACAAAACAACTAAATGAAGAAGAATTAAAAAATATGCTTTTAAATCTTACTGAAATACAAAATGATTTGAAAGAGTTTGGAGTAGTTGCATGAAAACAGTAATGACTATAGTCGGTACCAGACCTGAAATAATAAAACTTAGTCGGGTGATAGCAGAACTTGAAAAATATACAAATCATATATTAGTTCATACTGGACAAAACTATGATTATGAACTGAATGAAGTATTTTTTAATGATATGGGTATTAAAAAACCTGATTATTTTTTAAATGCAGCAGGAGAAAGTACTGCACTTACAATCGCAAATGTTATCAGTACTTCTGATAAACTTTTCGAAGAGTTAAAACCAGATGCTGTTTTACTTTATGGTGATACAAATAGTTGCTTATCTGTAATTTCAGCAAAAAGAAGAAAAATTCCAATTTTTCATGTGGAAGCTGGAAATAGATGTTTTGATCAAAGAGTGCCAGAAGAGATAAATAGAAAAATTGTTGATCAATTAAGTGATATAAATATGACTTTAACAGAACATGCAAGAAGATATTTAATATCTGAGGGAATAGCTCCTGAAACAGTTATAAAAACAGGGTCATCTATGAAAGAAGTTTTAGAATATCATAATAATGATATTTTAAATTCTAAAGTTTTAGAGACTTTAAAACTAAAAGAAAACGATTTTTTTATAGTAAGTGCACATAGAGAAGAAAATATTGATAGTGAACAAAATTTCAATGATTTTCTAGATTCATTAAACACAATCGCAGAAAAATATCAAAAAAGAGTTATTGTATCAACACATCCAAGAACGAGAAAAAAATTAGAGCTTTTAGATAATAAAGATTTTAATCCATTAATTGAATTTATTAAACCACTTGGATTTTTTGACTATATTGCACTACAACAAAATGCTTATTGTGCAATAAGTGATAGTGGGACAATAACTGAAGAATCTTCTATTTTAAGATTTCCAGCTATTACAATACGCCAATCCCATGAAAGACCAGAGGGAATGGACGAGGGAACTTTGATAATGTCTGGACTAAAAAGTGAAGATATTTTAAATGCTATAGATGTAGTAACTGAACAATCAAAAGAACAAAATATGAATATAGTGAAAGATTATGATACAAATACTGTTTCAAAAAAAGTGGTAAGAATTATTTTAAGTTATATAGATTACATAAATAGAACTGTTTGGAAGAAATATTAATAAGGGGTTGTACATGAAAAAAGAAAGAATACTTATACTTGGTGTAACAGGAATGCTTGGACATACTCTTTTTAAAGAAATGAATAAAAATACTTCTTTTGAAGTATTTGGAACTACAAGAAGTAAAAGTGGCCTTCAAGGTTATTTTACTGATGAAGAATTATTAAAAATTAGAGATGGAATAGATGCAGATAATTTTGATACTGTAATTAGAGCAATTGCTGGTGTTCAGCCTACCATTATTATAAATTGTATAGGTATTATAAAACAACTTCCAATTTCAAAAGATCCACTAACAGCAATTACTGTAAATGCTCAGTTGCCACATAGGCTTTCTCTTGTTACGAGAACATCAAATGCAAGATTAATTCATATAAGTACTGATTGTGTATTTGATGGTAAAAAAGGAAATTATACTGAAAAAGATTCATCAAATGCTGATGATTTATATGGTAAGACAAAATACCTTGGAGAAGTTCATTATCCACACTGTATTACACTTAGAACATCTATAATAGGGCATGAACTTAAAACAAATTTTAGTTTAGTAGACTGGTTTATGTCTCAAGAAAATGAAATTAATGGTTTTACAAAAGCAATTTATAGTGGTTTCCCTACTATTGAAATAGTAAATATAATATCAAATTATGTAATACCAAATAAAGAGTTAAGCGGCCTTTATCATGTTTCAAGTGATGCGATTTCTAAATATGATTTATTAAATATTATAAAAAATGTATATAAAAAAGATATTAAAATAAATGCTTTTGATGATTTTGAATTAGACAGAAGTATGAATAGCGATAAATTTAAAAATGTTACGGGTTATAATCCTCCTTCTTGGCTAAAATTAGTTGAAAATATGCATCATCATGTAATGAGTGATAATTGTTACAAAAATAAATTTTTTAGAGAAACAATATGAAAATAGCATTGGTAAATACAGAATTAATTAATCCAACTGGTTATTATAAAGATTGGTTAAAAGCATTTTTAGAATATGAAAATATTAAAGTAGATTTATATGTAACTAATAAAATGGGAATAATAGATTCTTTCGGATTAATACAAAAAAAATATGATTTAATTGTGCTATTACCATCAGTATATTCTAATGGATTAAGATTACCAAAAATTTTACGATTTTTTTTATTTAAAATTAGGAAATCACCTTGCGCAGTTTTTTTTGTAAATGAATATAAGCATGCTCAAAGAAAAATAAATTTTATTAATAAATTTCAAATAGAATATGTTGTTTCTCAAATGCCTTTAGATATAGCTAGCTGGTTATATAATGAGACTAAAGCAAAAGTGATATCATTGCCTCCTGCCTTAAGTAATATTAAATATGAAAATATCAAAAAATTTGAAGATAGAAAAATTGATTTGGGAACAAGATTACATAATGTACCTTTTTATTTAGGTTCAAAAGATAAATTTAAAGTATTGGAGTTTGCAAAATGTATAAATGATGATTTTATTGTAGATGTAAAAATGACAAATGGATATGAGTTTAAAGGGAATGAGTGGTTAGAGTTCTTAGGTAACTGCAAATTTACAATTGCTGCTCAAGCTGGTACTTCATATCTTGAAAAAGATGATACTTCTATGAAGCTAATTAAAAGATATCTTAAAGATAACGAAGATGCAACATTTGATGAAGTATATCAAAGATTTTTTAAAAATTATTCTCATCAAATATCTGGGCAATGTATAACACCTAGACATTTTGAAGCGATTAAGGTGAAAACATGTCAAATTCTTATCGAGGGTAGGTATAATGATATATTAACTCCCAATGTACATTATATTGAGTTAAAAAATGATTTATCTAATATTGATGATGTTATTGAAAAAATGAATGATATAGAATTTTGCAAATCAATTATTCAAAATGCTTATGAATATATAGCAGATAAGCATACATACTCTCATAGAGTACAAGAATTTTTATCACAGGTTAGAATATAAATGAATATATCTAAAATTGTTGAATTATTTATAAATGTAGATAGAACAATTTCTAAAAGCAAATTGCCAAATGGATTTCGACAGTTAAAAAAAGAGATTTTTTCAGATGGCAAAGTTGTTATAAAATTTACAAATTATAAAAGAAACAAAGGAATTGATGACTATGCTTATTTAAATGAAGCTATTTGGTTGGATAGATTACAAAAGTTTGAGTTTGTACCTAAGTTTTATGGGCAGGAAAAAAGGGACAATAACATATATTTAGTTATGGAAAATATTAAAGGTAGTAGTTTAGAAAATTTATCTTTTAAAGAATGGTTTTTTTTAAAAAAAAATATTAATATATTTGAGAATATATTAAAAGATATTTTACAGGCATTTAAAAAAGAAAAATTAATTCATAGAGATATCCGACCTCATAATATTATACTTTTTAATCAAGAAAATAAATTAAAAGTAAAAATAATTGATTTTCAGTATATGATTTCAGTATATGAAGATTTGAATGTTCCAAAAAAGTCATTAGAACACTATCAGAAGGTTAAAGAAAATATTGGAGATATTTGGAGAAATAAAGAGATAGAACTTAACTCTTTTGAAAATGATGAGTTTGCTGTTAATAAAATTGTAGAAGATATTAAGAAAGAAAATATTATTAAGTTTATAATAAAAAAAATAAAAGGATATTTGAAGTGAGTCAATTAGGAGTTTTTATACTATGGCAATCAGGTGAAAAATATGCCCAAGATATTATTGATGATTTATCTAAAGAATTTTATTTTTTAAATGCCAAGTCTTTAAAATGGAACTATGAAGATGTTTGCACTAATTTAAATAAACTATACCCTCATAGAAAATTTGATTATTCTTCTGCAAAAGTAAAAGAGATAGGTGCTGATAAAATTGGAGTTAGGTTTCATATTTTAATCTTAAAAGATATTAATCCTTCATTTGAAGATGGAATAAACAAAAATTTTAAACAATTAAAAGAAAAATATAGAAAACAATATAAAACTAACTTTTTGCATGCTGCAGATAATGAAATAGAAGCTTTAGATAATATCTATCAACTATTAAATCAAGATTATAAAGATTATGACGAAAAGAATGATAAGTTTGTAGTATTTGACAAATTTAAAAATAAATTCTTAGAATCAGAGATAAGAGAGTTTAATAATATAAAAGAAGTTTTTGAAATCTTAAATCAAAATAATGTTAACTATGTTGTACTTAGAAATTGGGAAGAGTTTGATGGTGAAATATTATCAGAAGAACATTCTGATATAGATATATTGACTGATGACTTGTATTTAATAGTTTCTTTACTAAATGCAAAAATACTAGTCTATTCGACAAATAGATTTAAGTACGGAGTAAAGATAGATTATCAGATAATACCTTTAGATTTAAGAAGAATTGATGAAAAGTATTACGATAGACAATGGGCAAAAGAAATTTTAAAAACAAAAACAAAATTTAAGTATTTTAATATTCCAGAAAATGAAAATTATTATTATTCATTATTATATCATGCTTTAATACAAAAGCCTTTTTTAATATCTGCTTATAGAAATAAGTTAAAATCTTTAAAAAATGATGAAATATCAATAAAAAATTTAAAAGAATTTATGGCAACTAAAAATTATAAATTTGTAAATCCTGAGGACAAAACTGGATTTTATAGATATAACATTCAGGGATATATCTTTATGTTAAAGTATTTTTTGAAAAAAATTGGTTTTGTAAAGGAGTTATTTAAGTGGATAAAAAAATAACAATCTTAGCTGTAAATTATAAAACATCAGATTTTATT
Organism: Arcobacter sp. CECT 8986; assembly: GCF_004116725.1. Taxonomy (NCBI): domain Bacteria; kingdom Pseudomonadati; phylum Campylobacterota; class Epsilonproteobacteria; order Campylobacterales; family Arcobacteraceae; genus Arcobacter; species Arcobacter sp. CECT 8986. The sequence goes on from NZ_PDKG01000002.1 coordinate 34,245, forward strand.
GATCTTATGCTTTATGCATTTGAAAAACTTACAAAAAATCCATATAAAGTAGTCATTTGTGATAACTATACAAGTGATAATGAAGTTAAAAGAATCGAAACTTTAACAAAAAAATATAAAAATGTAGAAGCTATTTATAGAAAACAAACTCAAATGGGAAGTATAGGACATGCAGAAGCTATGGATATATTAGTTTCTAAAGTAGATACACCATATTTTGTAACTATGGATGCAGATTGTACCTTTTTACTTAAGGACTGGGATGAGCTTTTAATAAATAAAATTGATGATACAATAAAAGTGATAGGAACGACATTACCAAAAACATTAAAAGGAAGTAAACCAATGGATTTTCCACTAGTTTTTGCAGTACTCTATGAAACTAAAACTTTTAAAGAACTAAATCCATCATTTATGCCAGGAGATTTAACAATAGATAAATCAAAAGATACTGGATGGGAAATTAGAAGTAAGTATTTATCAAATGGATTTGAAGGAAAAATTTTTAATGCAATAAATACAAAATTTGATACTATGACTAAGTATGAAAATATATATTGTGCTGTATATTATTTAGATTCACAACTCATTGCTTCTCATTTTGGAAGAGGAAGTAGTGATGGTGTTGGAAAGTATAACAATAAATTAATTTTTAAAATACCAATTTTTTCTAGGATAGTGAAAAACCATGTTGGAAAAAAAGAGCGTAAAGAATGGATTGATAAGTCTTATCAAATTGTGGATGGTAACGATAAATGAGATTTTTAACATTTAGAAGATACTATCTCGATGAAGTTTTAATAAGTACAAAATTTTATGGAAAAGTTCTTGATGTAGGTGGTAAAAAAGATAATAAAAGAGGAATTTTTAGACCACCATTAGATACAGTTGTGAGTTGGGAGTATTTAAATATAGATGAAAGTACAAATCCTGACTATAGTTGTAGTGCTGATAATATTCCTGTAGATGATAATACTTTTGATATTATAATATTAGCTGAAGTAGTTGAACATTTGGAAAATCCAATTGATGTTTTGCAAGAATGTTATAGAGTCTTAAAAAAAGATGAAAGAATTATTATTACAATACCTTTTTTAAACGCATTGCATGCTGATCCTTATGATTTTCAAAGATGGACAGATGTTAAAATTGAAAATGAACTTTCTAAAATTGGATTTAAGAATATTAACATTCAACCTATGGGTGGAAAAGCCGCCGTGATATATGATTTATTAAATTTTTCTCAAACTCCTTCTTCATTTAAAACAAGAATATTTAGAAAAATACTTCAAATGATTTCATCAATATTCAAAATTTTAGATAAACCGAATAGGTTTATTACAACAGGATATCTCATTGAAGCAAAAAAATAAAAAAGTATATATATTGGGACAAGAAGGTACTGGATGGTCTATCGATAAAGATAGGTACTATACACAAAAAGCAATAGAGCAATTAGATGGATATGAGATTACAAATAGTATTTTTAATGCAGATATCATCTATGCTATTTGGTGGAATAAGTTGCTAACTATACCATTTAAAATTTTCAATACAATCTTTAAAAAGAAAACTATAGCCACAATTACAAATGATTTATCTCATCAAGAAATTATGGCAAAAAAACTTATAGTCATGATAGATATATATGTATATGCAAACTCTAAACAAAAAGATGTTTTAAAAAAATTAGGTGTTAAAAGTGAAAAACTTGTATATAATCCTTTTTATGTTGATGAAACTATATTTAAAAAGTTAGATATTTCAAAAAAGGAAATATGTCATAAGTTAGATGTTGACTATAAAAGTATTAAAGATAAGATAATAATTGGTAGTTTTCAAAGAGATTCTTTAGGCTCAGATTTATCTCAAGCAAAATGGCAAAAAGACCCTGACATGCTTATTGATATAATGAAAAAACTTGATAGCGATAAGTTTATTCTTTTATTAGCTGGTCCAAGAAGACACTATGTTATTGAAGAGTGTAAAAAATATAGTATTCCTTATATATTTTTAGGAGATAAAAGTTATATTGAAAATAATAAAGATGATATAGATACTAATGGACTACCAATAGAAAAAATGCCATATCTTTATAATTTAATAGATATCTATATAGTCTCATCAAAATCAGAAGGTGGACCAAAAGCTATCCCTGAAAGCTTACTATGTAAAACCAAGGTTATATCTACAGACGTAGGTTTTGCATCTGATTTATTAGATATGCAACATATTTATATCTCACCACAAGATGCCACTAATAAAATAAATAAACTTTTAAAAGATGATCTTCAACAAGAATCTAAAGTGAATGATTATTATAGTTTTAACCTATTTCAAAAAAGAATCGAAGATATTTTACATAAGGTAACAAAATGAAAATCTATATATTATATCCCTTTAAAGATGGACCATGGGGTGGTGCTAATCAATTTTTAAAGGCTGTAAGAGAATATTTTATAAAAAAACAAAGCTACACAGAAAATATGAAAGAGGCTGATATAATATTATTTAACTCAAGTCCATCTAAAGAATTTAATGGATTGGTAGATATAGTTAAAAAGCTTAAAGTTAATTATCCAAATAAAATATTTGTAAACCGTATTGATGGCCCAGTTTTTTATATTAGAGATAGAAATTTATTTATTGATAAAGCATTTTATAAATTTAACGACAAAATTTGTGACGGTACTGTTTTTCAATCTAATTGGAGTAGAGAGAAAAATATCTATTTAGGAATGAAGATAAATCACTTTGAAACAACAATTTTAAATGCACCAAATTTAGAAATATTTAATAGTAATGGCAAAAAATCTTTTAATAAGAATGAAAAAATAAAGCTTATAGCTACGAGTTGGTCAAGCAATATTAAAAAAGGTTTTGAAGTATATAAATGGATAGATAAAAATCTAGACTTTAAAAAGTATGAGATGACTTTTGTTGGCAATAGCCCATTTTCATTTAAGAATATTATTTTAAAAAAGCCTATGGCTAGTGAATTACTAGCTAGTGAATTAAAAAACCATGACATATTTATCACCGCTTCACAAAGTGATCCATGCTCAAATTCACTTATAGAAGCTATGCACTGTGGTTTACCTGCGTTGGGATTAAATGATGGTGGACATACTGAAATCATTTCATCAGGAGGAGAAGTTTTTAAAGCTCATAGCGAAATACCTCAAAAACTAGATTTAATTACAAGTAACTATGAAAAGTACCAAAAAAACATAATCTTACCTACTATTGACGAAGTAGGAGAATTATATTTTAATTTTCTAAAAAGTATGTATGATAAGAAAGAAGTTGGTGGATATAAGCCAAAAAATCCAACTTTTTTTGATTGTTTAAAAATTAGAAGCTATGTTATTTTATGGAATTTTGAAGAAAAACTATATGCTATAAAAAGAAGGATATTTAAGTGAATCAAGAATTAGCGTGGTTACATAATCTAAAAGATGAAGTAAAAGATTTTTTATCACATCAAAAGAGTATGATAAAAGAAGGTTACTATCATTATAGCTATAGTGGAGATATATATGATGAAAAAGTACATTGGAATATCGGTAGCTCTGTTTTTGCTTTAAAACTTTATTATTTATTAGGAATAGAAAAAAATCAAGATATAGTAAATGCAATAAATTATATTAAAAGCTTTCAAAGAGAAAATAAAATATATGACCAATTTATTTTCAAAAAAGGGTTAATTAGAAATTTTTTAGGTTCTTTAAAAAATAAAAATTTTACAAATCTTTTGAATCATCAATATATTAGTGCAGAGACTAGACAAAGTTTAAGTGCTCTTATGCTTTATAATGAATTACCAAATAATTTAAAACTAAATATTCCAAATTCCAAAGAAGAAATTGAAAAGTATTTAAGTCTTTTAAATTGGAATGAACCTTGGGGTGCTAGTAGTCACTTTAGTCATTTGATGTTTTTTTATAGAGTTGCAAAAGAGTCTGGTCAAATATCTCTTAATGAATTTGAAAATTTTACAAATATAGCTATTGAGTGGATAGATAATATTTATCATGATGATACTGGAGGATGGTATAAAGGCAATCAAATAAATAGATATATAGTAAATGGTGTTATGAAAATATTAACAGGACTTATTTCTGTTGATAAAGTACATATTCCAGCCCCAGAAGCTTTAATAGATACTTGTTTAAAGGCAACAAATGATTTAGATGCTTGTGATAATTTTAATATCATTTTAGTTTTAAATTACGCAAGTAAGCAGTTACAAAAAAACTACAGACAAAAAGAGATAGAAAAATTTGCACTTAATAGACTACAAAAATATAAAGCTCATTATAAAAAAGAGCAAGGTGGATTTAGCTTTTTCTTAAATGGTGCTAATACTAGATACTACGGAGCTAAAATAACAAAAGGACACAATGAAGCAGATATTCATGGTACTGTTTTATTTATGTGGGGTATATCAATAATTATTCAGATACTAGGACTGGAAGATGAGTTTGATTTTAGAGAGTTCTTAACATGAAAATGGCCTTATTTTTTAGTAGAGGAGTATCCTTAAAATTATGGTTTGAAAAAGGTTTGTTTGATAGGGAAAAGCTTTTGTATGAAGAGTATTTAGAAGAAAATATGTTTCAAAATATTTATTGGTTTACTTATGGATCTGAAGACTATGAACTTTCACTGAGGCTTAAAGAGGAAGGAAAACTTCATAAAAATATTGAGGTGATAGAGATGCCCAAAGTTTTTAAAATACCTAAAATAGGTTCATACATTTATTCTTTATTTTTGCCATTTTTGCAAAAAAAATATCTCCTCTGCTGTGAGCTATACAAAACAAATCAAACAGATGGAAGCTGGAGTGCTGTAATTTCAAAAAGACTTTATGGAAAAAAATTATTATATAGAACAGGATATACAATATCTCAGTTAGAAAATAAATTAAAAAGATTTAATATAATAGTTCGACAAAGTATTGAGTTTTTTGAGAGATTAGCTTATAAAAATTGTGATGGAGCAACCGTTGCAAGTAAACATAACTTCGACTATGTAGTAAGAAGATATAATTTAGATGAAAATCGCTTAGAAGTTTTATACAATTTTATAGATAGACACAAGTTTTATGACTTTGAACTGCAAAGGGAAGAAAAGATAGTATTTATAGGTAGATTATCAAGTGAAAAGAATATTTTAAATCTAATAAAAGCTGTTGGCAAAACTGATTTGCAATTAGATATTTATGGATCAGGATATTTAGAGACTGAATTAAAAGAGTATGTGTCAAAACATAATTTAAAAGTAAGTTTCAAAGGCAATGTTTCAAACAGTGAATTACCTAGTATATTAAATAGGGCAAAATACTTTGCTCTTGTTTCAGAGCATGAGGGGATGCCAAAAGCATTGATAGAAGCAATGGCATGCGGATGTTTATGTATAGGTACGAATGTAACAGGAATAAATGAAGTAATAATAGATAATAAAACAGGACTCTTAGCAAGAGATACAACTTCTATCGAGATAGAAAAAGTTATTTTAAAAGCTACACATCAATCACAAAGTGAGATAGATGATATTAAACAAAATGCAAAAAAGTATATAGATGGAAACTTTACATTAAACAGTATTTATGAAAAAGAAAAAGCTATAATTAGGAATCTTATTAATGAATAATCCAATAATAGTATCAGTAATAATGTCAGTTTATAATGATGAGAAATATGTTTCTATAGCTATTGATTCGATATTAAAACAGTCTTTTGAAAATTTTGAATTTATTATTATCAATGATGGCTCAATAGATAGAACATTAGAAATTTTAAAAAAGTATAAAGGCAAAGATTCAAGAATAGTTTTGATTAATCAAGAAAATAAAGGTTTGACAAAGTCTCTTAACATTGGTATAGAAAAAGCCAAAGGTAAGTATATAGCAAGAATGGACTCAGATGATATTTCATATCCTGAAAGATTACAAAAACAAATAGAATTTTTAGAGAATAATGAAGAATATGGTCTTTTAGGTACAAATGTAGAAAAAATAGATAAAAATGAAAATCATATAGAATTTAATACTACAAAATATACTAATGAAGAAATACAAAAAATACTATGTATTAGAAACTGTTTTGCTCATGGTAGTGTTATGATAAATAAAGAACTTGTTAGTAAAGACTTGTACTATGATGAAGAATTTAGATATGCTCAGGACTATAGACTGTGGACCAAAATTGCTAAAAAGTTTAAAGTGGCAAATTTAGATGAATCTTTATATAAACTAAGACTTCATGAGAACTCTATAAGTAAAGAGAAAATAGAAGAGCAATCTACCTATGCAGGAATAGTTGCATATGAGTTTGAAAACAATGGCAAAGTAGATAATCTAGAGTTAGAAATTAAAACAAATAAAAAACTAAAAGAAAAGATAGGAAAAATACTTTTGATGAATCAACAGCCAAGATTAGCAAAAAAGTATTTTAGTATTTTTTCATTGTATTATTTTGTATCAATTGTTTTTCAATATATCAATATTTATAAATTAAGAAGGTTTTTTAAATGAAAACAGCCGTGATAATGTCCGCATATAAAAATGACAAGTTAGAGTATCTCAAAGAGTGTTTGGAAAGTTTATACAATCAGACTTTTAAAGAGTTTGATATTTTGGTTCAGTGTGATGGAGTTTTACCAACTGAGCTTGAAAGTTATTTAGATAAAGAGTTTGAAAATCAAAGAATTAAGTACTTAAATAAAAGAGATGAAAATAAGGGTTTAGCATTTTCATTGAATGAGTTAGTTGAGGTTGGTTTGGACTTGGGTTATGAATATTTTATTAGAATGGATGCAGATGATATTTGTGTAACTGATAGAATAAAAAAACAGATTGAACTTATGGAACGAAATCAAGACATAGATATTTGTGGTGGATTAATAGAAGAGTTTAATATGGATAGTGGTGAAAAACAGATTGTAAAATATCCTGAAAAGAGTGATGAAATATTAAAAGGAATGCAAAAGCGAAATTCAGTAGCTCATGTAACTACTTGTATGCGAAAAAGCTTTTTTGAAAAAGTTGGATTATATGATAGTTCTAAAATGAATGAAGATTTTGACTTGTGGATAAGAGGTTTTGAAAAAGGGTGTAAATTTTATAATATTCAAGAAGTTTTAGTAAAAGTGCGAACAAATAATGCTTTTTTTAAGAGAAGAAAAAATATTAAAAGAGCAAAAGAAGTAATGCAATTAAAATTGAAAGCTACTAGATTATTTGGGTTTGGAGTTATAGGGTATATTTATGCAATAGGGCATTTTATACTTTTTATGCTACCTGGTGAAGTTAAAAAAATAATTTATAAGTTTATGAGAAAGTAATGTTAAATTATGTAATTAATAAAAAGGATTTATTTACATATATTATATATATACTTGTTTTTTCTTTTTTTATAGGTAATGCAATTGTAATAAATTCAAATATTTATTTTTATAGAGTTGTTTTTTTATTATTTTTTACTGTTTGTTTTTTTTTGTTAATTTTTAAAAAAAATTTAATTATTAAAATTCCAAAAATTGCTAATTATTTATATTTTTTGATTTTTTTATATATTTATAGTTCTATTTCTATGGCCTGGTCAAAAGTTATATATCAATCAGTTACTTATAATTTATATTTAGGTATAGGTATTTTTACAACATTAATTATTTCTTTAGCTATAAAAACTAATACTACTTTGTATAGAATATTTTATATTTGGTACTTTATACTTTTTGCTCAATTATTATTAGCTTTTTTAGAAATTTTTTATGGAGTTCATATATCAAATTCAAGATACTATGGTAAAAATATAAACATACCAACAGGATTTTTTAATAATGAAAATGATTTTGCAACCTTTATTGTTTTATCACTTCCTATTTTATTTATTTTTTCAAAGAAAAAAAATATTTTAATTAATTTGTTTATATTGTTTTTTTCTATATTTGTTATTTTTGAAACTAGTTCACGGACAAATATAATTACATTATTTTTTTTAATGATTTTATATTTAGAAATTTATAAAAAAAAGAAAATAAGCTTAATGCTCATTACCTTAGCATTTATTTTTTTAGCATATAAATATGAATTTCTTTTTAATTTAATTGAGAATGCTAGAATTTTAGATTTTATAGATGAAAGTATTATTATACGCTTTAATAATATTTTATTATCCGTTAAGGCATTAATTCAGTCATATATGTTTGGGGTAGGAGCAGGAGGAATGGAAAATTTTATCTTAAATAATTCAAATTATGGAATAAAAGCAGTACACAATTGGTATTTTGAAATTTTAGGTAATCATGGATTAATTATATTTATTGGTTATTTGATTTTTATATTTTTTTCAATATTATCACTAGTTAATATAATTAATAAAGCCAACAATAAATTAAATAAAAAAATAGCTACTATTCTTTTATTTTCTAATATTGGATTTTTATTTGGTTGTGTAAGTATGAGTACAGTTATACATTTTTTGCCATATTGGATATTACTTGGTGTTACATTATGTTTCATTAATAATTATAGACAGGGGGTTAAATATTTATGATTTATTTAGGATTATTTATATTATCTTTTGTGTTAACTTATTTGATTAAAAATTTTTATATCAAAAAAGCACTTGTTGCACAAGTAAATGAAAGAAGTTCTCATACTACTCCTACTCCTCATGGTGGTGGAATTGCAGTTGCAATTACTTGGTTTATAGGGCTTTTTATTCTCTATTTTGATAATAGTATTGATAAAAATCTTTTTTATGCACTTTTAGTTGGATTTATTATCTCTTTTGTTAGCTTTTTTGATGATTTATTTGAGTTAAGTCCTAAATTAAGACTTTTTGTTCAAGCTTTAGTTGCTAGTTTGGGTCTTTATTTTCTTGGTGGATTTAATAGTTTAGATTTTGGATTATTTAGTATAGAAAATCAAATATTTACAAATATTTTTGCTTTTTTTATGATTATATGGTTTATAAATCTTTATAATTTTCTTGATGGTATTGACGGGTATGCAGGAAGTGAATCTATATTTTTAGCACTTGCTGGATTTATATTGTTTGCTGATAGTCATTTTTTAGTACTTGTTGCCTGTGTTGCAGGATTTTTACTGTTAAATTGGCATAAAGCAAAGATATTTATGGGTGATGTTGGAAGTACACTACTTGGTTATAATATTGCAATTTTTACAATATATTACTCAAACTATGAGAGTTCAAACTTTTGGGTTTGGATAATACTATTTTCACTTTATTGGTTTGATGCAACTTTTACTCTTATTAGAAGAAAATTAAATAAAGAAAAACTTTCTCAAGCACATAAAAAGCATGCTTATCAAAGACTTCATCAATCAGGATGGAAACATGATAAGATTGTAATAGCTTCTATTTTTGTAAATATATTACTTTTTGTATTAATTTTTACTATATCTAATATTTTTATTTCCTTTATATTTGCTATGATTATGTTATATGCTATTATGAAATTTATAGATAAAAGAAAGGCTTTTGATTAATGTTTGGTATTGATAAGAGAGTTTTGAACTTCTTTGTTATTGTAATATTGTCTTTTATTACATTTTGGTGGACTTTTTTTATATTTCATCTTCCTTTTTCATATGATGTCGTTCTTGGTGTTATTTGCATTAGACTTATTGCATCACTTTTAATATTTAAAGATTACTCTATGTCTTGGAGTAAAGCTACACAAAAAACTTTTTTAATAAAAAGTATTGTCTATATTGTAGCTTTTATAGTTTATATGCCTATTTATTATGGAAATCATAGACTTGCTTTTATGGCATCAGAACTTGCTTTTTATCTTTTTGCTATAAATTTTTCTATGTATGCATATTATTATTTTATTAATAGATGCAAAATAAATAAGACGAAAGTTGTAGTTATTTATGGAGCAGGAAAAGCTGGTATCAAGCTTGAAGAAGAGTTTAGAAATAGTGAGTATAAAATAAAGTATTTTGTAGATGATGAAAAAATTTTGCAAAAAAGAACAATTGATGCAATTCCTATCCTTTCAAAAAAAGTTTTAAAAAGAAAAATGGCCAAGGAAAAGTATGATTTACTTGTAATTGCAATGCCAAGTGCACAAAAAGAGAGAATAAAACAGATATATAATAGTTTAAATAGTTTTTTTAAAGAAATTAGAGTTTTACCTTCTCTTGAAGAAATACTTGAAAACAAAGACTTTAGTTCTCAACTAAAAGATATAACAGTTGAAGATTTACTTGCAAGACATCCACAAGATTTAGATAAACAAAAAATACAAGATTTTATAAAAGATAAAGTTGTATTAATCACAGGAGCTGGTGGAAGTATAGGTAGTGAGATAAGTAGACAGTGTAAAAAATATGGGGCTAAAAAATTAATACTTCTTGACCATAGTGAATTTAACTTATATAAAATCACAGAAGAATTAGGTTGCTCTTCAGTGATACCAGTTATGCAAACAGTTAGAAATCTTGGGTTTGTTGAAAATACTTTTAAAAAGTACAAACCACAAATCGTTATTCACGCAGCTGCTTATAAGCATGTACCTCTTGTAGAAGAAAATGTAATTGAAGGTATATCAAATAACATTATGGGTACAAAAAATTGTATTGATTTAGCTATTAAATATGAAGCTGAAAAGTTTGTACTTATTTCAACTGATAAAGCAGTAAGACCTACAAATGTTATGGGAACAACTAAACGTATTTGTGAACTTTATGCTCAAAATGTAAAATCAAATAAAACAGAAATTGTTGCAGTTAGATTTGGGAATGTTCTTGGAAGTAGTGGAAGTGTTATTCCTAAATTTAAATCACAAATACAAAATGGTGGACCAATTACAGTAACTCACCCTGATATTACAAGATATTTTATGCTTATTCCTGAAGCTTGCGAATTAGTTTTACAAGCTGCAAGTATAGGAAAAGGTGGTGAGATATTTATTCTTGATATGGGAGAACCTGTAAAAATTGTAGATTTAGCTAAAAAGATGATAACTCTAAGTGGAAATGATGATATAAAAATAGAGTTTTGTGGTCTGAGAGCTGGTGAAAAACTTTATGAAGAACTTCTTATCAATGATAGTGATAAAAAAACAGATTATGATTCTATTATGGTTGCCAAACCAACACCTTACGAAATAGATAAATTAAATGACGATATAAATGAACTTTTAGTTTGTAAAGACAAGATAAAAAAACTAAAAGAGATAGTTCCAGAATTTACTCATAAAGCATAATTTAAAAGTGCGAATAAAATCGCACTTTTTTTACTATTAAACACTTTCAGCCTTCAACAAGTCAAATTTAGATAAAATCACCCATAATTATAGAACAAAAAGGAAATAGATGGGATTAGGTGTAGGTATAGTAGGACTTCCAAATGTAGGTAAAAGTACAACTTTTAATGCTTTGACTAAAGCACAAAATGCTGAAGCACAAAACTATCCATTTTGTACAATTGAACCAAATAAAGCAATTGTTCCAGTACCAGATAAAAGATTAGATGAGTTAGCAAAAATTGTAAATCCAGATAAAATCCAACACTCAACAATTGATTTTGTTGATATTGCAGGTCTTGTAAGAGGTGCAAGTAAAGGTGAAGGTCTTGGAAATCAATTCTTATCAAATATTAGAGAAGTTGAAGTTATTTTACATATGGTAAGATGTTTTGAAGATGGAAACATTACTCACGTAGAAGGTGATGTAAATCCTATTAGAGATATTGAAATTATAGAAACAGAACTTATTTATGCAGATATAACTCAAGTTGAAAAGAAAATCGATAGATTAAAAAGACAAGCAAAAGGTTCAAAAGAAGCAGCTGCACAATTAACTGTTTCAGAAGCATTACTTGCGCATCTTTCAGAATTACAACCAGTAAAAACTTTTGAAGATATTGAAAACGAACACTTTATTACTTTAGATAAAGAGCTTAGATTCTTATCTAATAAAGATGTTATTTATGGTGCAAATGTTGATGAAGATTCATTAGCAGATGGTGGAAATAAATATGTTGATGAACTAAAAGCTCATGCAGATTCAGTTGGTGCAGATGTTATTATGCTTTGTGCAAAAATAGAAGAAGAGTTAGTTGGTCTTGAAGATGATGAAGCAAAAGAGTTTTTAACTGATTTAGGTGTACAAGAGTCTGGATTAGAGCAAATAATTCATACAGCTTTTGATAAATTAGGATTACAATCATACTTTACAGCTGGAAAAGTTGAAGTTAGAGCATGGACAATTAAGAAAAATACAAAAGCTCCACAAGCAGCAGCAGTTATTCATAATGACTTTGAAAAAGGTTTTATTAAAGCTGAGGTTATTTCATACGATGACTTTGTTGGTTTAGGTGGCGAATCTAAATGTAAAGAAGCAGGTAAATTAAGACTTGAAGGTAAAGATTATGTTGTTCAAGATGGTGATGTAATGCACTTTAGGTTCAACGTTTAATTTTAAGTAGACATAACATAAGTTATAATCAATGTACAAATAAAGTAGGAGTTTCAAGTGTCGCAAAATATTTTAGAAAAAATAGAATCATTACCACCCTTACCAAAAACAATTGCAGAAATTGAAGAGTTTAGACAAAAAAGTGAGAAAGATGCTTTTGAACTATTAAAAATAATAGAAAAAGATGCACTAATTATCTCAACACTACTTAAAGTTTCAAATTCAGCTATGTTTGGATTTAGAAGTAAAGTTGAAACTCCAAGTAGAGCAATAAATCTTTTAGGAATTAACTTTACAATCTCTATTGCAATTGGTGGAACAGTTCAGAATTTATTAAAAGCAAACTTATCTGCTTATGGTATAAATAGTGATGATTTTATGAAAATATCAAATATGGCAACAACACTTGCAAATTTATGGTTAGGAAAAGTATCTTATGATTTAAAAGAAGAACTAATCCTTCCTGCACTTTTACAAGAAGCTGGAAAATTTGTAATTGCAGATATTTTAGAACTTGAAAATAAAACACCAGAATTTAAAACTCTATTACATGATGGATATTCAACTGCTCAAGCAGAAAAAGAGGTTTTAGGTATTACTACTTCTCAAGTTACTGCTCAGATTTTTAAACATTGGAAATTAAGTGATAATCTTATCAACTCAATTGAATATGTTGATGATATAGCAAATGTACCAGAAGAGTATAAACAAAAAGCTCAGATTTTAGATGTAATTAAAACAGCTTGTGAAGTTACAGATCCATTAAGTGATGATAAAATAGAAAAAGCAGTTACTAAAGCAAAAGAGTACTCTTTTGATGAAAAACATCTATTAAATGCAATAGAAAAACTTCAAGATAGACTTCTTGATGAACAATAATAATTAAGAGTTAACTCTTAATTATTTAAACTCATAATACTTGTTTTCATCTTTTAAAGCAAGAGCCATACAATAAGCAGATTTTTCAAGTATGTTACTCTTATCTCCCCAAGAAACTGCAAATGTAATATCAAAGTTGATCTTTTTATCATTATATAAAACAGGAGTACTTTTTATTCTTTTTATATAATTATCTATATTTGAATCAAGTGGCAAGATAATACCAAATTTTGGGCCAGACATTCTATAAATATTTGCAAATAAGTCAATTTTATTAGCAAAAAGTTTTAATATTTCATCTGTTTTTCCATAACCATATTTAGTATTTATATCATCAATATTATTTATATAAAACTCAATAAATATGAAATCATTTTTAATCTCTTCTAAGTCTTTTTGTAGCTTATTTACATTTCTAAGTGCAGTTTTTTTATCATAAAACATTGGTATAGTTTTTTGATATGTTATTATTGCTGTTGTTATGTTTTTCTCTATGAATTCTTTACTTTGTAAAAACATATTATTAAAAACATTTTTATAAATAGTCGAGTATGATATTTTTACTTTAAATTTTCCAAACAATTCAATTGTTATTGTTTCATATCCTAAATCTAAAATTTCACACTCTTTTTGGCATAGTCCTTCAATTACTACATTTGCAAGTCCATGAAAAATATCTTCAGAAACAAATGCTCCAATATAATCATTTATCTTTTCATCACTTAGGTTTTTTTCATTTAAAATAGTAGTGATTAGATTTGAAAACTTTTGATTCATATAATATGTTTTGTTGATTTTATTTTGATGAATATGTCTTGATACACTTTTTTGTCCCAATTCAAAGTACTTATCTTTACTTATGTTTTCACCATCTAAATTAAGCTCACTAACTAAAGCTTTTCCATAATTTGTAAAAATCTCATTATTTATCTTTTTGTATTCATTATCAAGCAATAATTGTCCATTAATATTTTTGTATGTAGCAAAGTAATTTTTTGATAATTCAGATGATTTAAAATCACTAAAATAAGAGTAATACAAGCTCAAAGATAAAAATATCTTAGTATATGAAGAGATAAGATGTGAAGCGATACTATTTTTATTTATATATTCAACTAAATATTTTACTAACTCATCATCAAGTATAAAATCTCTTTGTCTAACTAATCTATTTATAATTACATCGCAAATATTTAGTTTATAAAATTCTAAATAGTCATTTTCAAATTTACCCATTGAAGTAAATTTTTTGATTATATTTAGTAATGCTTCATTTTCTACTTTTGAAGAGTATAAAACAATACAATAAATTATCACAATACTAGAATTATCAAAATATTTATTCTCAAAAAAGTCATTTATCACAAGATTTATATTAAACTCTGTTGAGTTACTATATATAAATACATAGTTATTTATCAAATGTTTTTTAAATTCAATTACAGTTTTAAAATCATCAACAGAAGTATGAATTACTGTCTGTTTATAAAGCTCTAAAATATTACTAAAAATCTCAATATCTTTATAATCATTATATTCATATTCAGTTTGTAATTTATATATTAAATTTGAAAGTAAGGTTGTTATAGTATTTAGATATATTTTGTACTCATCTAATTCATTTGAGTTACCAAAATTTGTACTTTTTGAAAGTTCATATCCACTATAAGCTTTTTCAAAATAGAAACAAAACTCTTCAGTTAAGTTAGCAACACTTTTTTTATCTGTATCAATATAAGGAATGTGTGCATAATAAAATAGAAGTTTTCCTAAAATATTATTTAATACATTTATTCTATTTTCACTAAGTGCAATTTTAAATTTTAATATATTAATTGTTTCTGTAAGTATTTCTAAAATAGCATTTATACTCTTTTTTCTTTCTACTTCATTTGAGTTTATTTTGCAAAGTACATTTATAGTCTCAATTAAAAGAGTGTAGTGCTCAAAAATTAATTCAAATTGTTCTTCATTATCTTTAGACTCTTCAAGTTTATTTTCATAATCTCTAAATAAAGAAGATAAGTTATCTAAATTATAGTCTATATAATTTACAAAAATTTTGTAGTTTTTCCCAAATGATAAAAGATTTACTATTGTTACTATTTCTTTAAATACTAAAGTCTCTTTATCATAAAAAATATTATCTATTTTTAGTTTTATATTATCAATTAGATATTTTCTAAAATTTATATTGTTATTTAATTCATTATTTATATCTGCAGGTAAAGGTTCATCTTTTATATATAAACTACCAATATAGTTTATTAGTGTTTTATAATCATTTTCTATACTAAATAAAAATGAGTCATTTTCAGAATTTAATTCATATTTATTTAGAATGTTTGATACAGCTATATCTTCATCTTCTATATCTAAATATGAAGTTGCACTTTTTATTTCATGTAACATTTCAACTCTCCCGCAAAACTTAACTCATTATATAATTTTTTAACTTATAAACCTTGCAGTAATCTTAATATGAAATTGACCAATTAAAAGCAAGCCATCTATCAAAAGAGTTGTTTTTATTGCTATAATTATAATATATATTAAATTTGCTATTTTCAAAAGTTTTACTAAATCCAATATTTAATTTTGTCCAGTTTTTATCTTGTTTATCTATATTGTATTTAAACTTATCACCATTATAAAATTTACCAGAAATATTTGCATCGCTTTCATATAATAGATGAGTTTGTTCTAAACCAAATAATAAATCTAGTGATTTAATAATTTCATAATTAGAATTTATTCCTACTCTTATCTCACTACTATCTCTTTTTATAGTATCATAGTTTGCAGATTGTCTTTGTGTTGTACTCTCTTTATATGAGTCAATATTTGTTTTATACGCTGCAAATTCAATAAAAGGTATAAAGTTTATATTGTATTTTTCTATATAATTTTCTAAGTCTGCTCTTGCTCTAATTGAATATGATTTAATATCGCTACTACCTTTTACACTTTTTTTTGAAATATCTAAATATTCTCTTTTTATATTTGCATCTGATTTATTATATACAAATGATATAGTTGCCCATAAGTTTTTATTAATTGATGATAAATTTGATAATGTTTCTAAAACAATAAAATTACCATTAATTTTTTGATATCCATTTGAACTTGTTTTTTCTTTTGAGTAGTTTTTACCTAAAGATAGATTTATTTGTATATCTGTATTTTTATAAATAGTAGAACCTATTTCTCCAATTCTAAAATAATCTACATTACTATCATTTCCACTATTTCCTAAGTCTCCTGCTACCCAAAAATTATTATTTGAATTTTTATCTTCTCTAAAATCAAGAGGATGTCCATGCAATCCATGAAGAATAAGGTTTGTAACCTTATGTGCAGTAAAAAGAATATTTTGTTGTTTTTTCATGCTAATATCATCAATTAATGGTTTTATTTTTAGAACAATTAAATCTAAAATACTCTCTTTTTGAATATTGTAATCTGCTAAAGTTCTTCCTTCTTCTAGCTTTTTAGATGAAAATAGTAACTGTTGTTTTGAAGGTAAAATTCCTGTCTTTTCTTCAATTTTAGCTTTGATATTTTCAATTGTATCATTTGCCTCAACTTCAAGTGCAGTAAATGGTATATCAGTACTATTTATAAATATCTGCATTGCAAAAAGATTTATATTTGCTATGAAAATACAAAAAAATATGCACACTAATTTATTATTCATTATATTCCTTTAAAAGTGCAATAGTATCAAAAATATAATTAATTATTAGTATTAATTATATTAACTTATAAACCTTGCAGTAAAATATTCCATAAGTAGTCAATCTCTTCTTCATCAAAGCTAATTAAAGAGTTTTCTTCAAACATCTCTTTTACTTTAAATAAATCAAATTTTTTAGCAAATGTACATTGAGGATGTGCAGGAACAAAGCTTCTTACAAGTGAAATTTTATCTTCAATCTCTATATCACATAAAAAGCAAGTATAATCAGTATGAAGTCTTCCTTCGTGCTCTAATAGTTTCAAATAAGCTTGTATTATTGCTCTTCTTTCATTTTGTTTTATCATTAGGTGACTTAAAGCATCAAGAAGTTTAAAATAAAAATCATCAATCTCTTCAATATCTCTAAAGTGTGAATAAAATAGTTTGATAAATCTTTGCCAGCAATACATCTTTTTTGTATCTAAAATCCATTGGTAATTTAGTTGCATTACATCTCTTAATCTTCCAATATCACTTCTTAATGTATTTTCTAATTCAAAGTCAATTTTATACCCTACATTTATATTTGAGTGTCTTGCTCCATAAAATCTATAAGTAGTGTATATTCTATTTTCAGTTAAGATAGTTACTATTAAATCATCATCTTTAACAGGCTTCGTATCTAAAATGTATCCTTGCATCTAAATAAACTCTTTTTTTTTGTTACTTTTGTATAAAAAAATTATAACAAATATAATATAGATATCCGCTTCAAATAAAAAATATGATATTATATTAATTAAATAATAATAAAGGAAATTTAATGCCAAGATTTGAAAATGTTAGTATTGCAAAAGCTGCAAATATTTTTTATGAAGGTAATATTACAAGTAGATCAATTGAATTTCAAGATGGTTCAAGAAAAACTTTAGGAATAATGATACCAGGTGAATATGAATTAAATACTGTAAATAAAGAGATTATGGATATTCAAACAGGTGAATTAGAAGTAATGTTACCAGCAGAAGACTGGATGGAAGTTAAAGCACCTGCATCGTTTGAAGTACCTGCAAACTCAAAATTTAAATTAAGAGTTAAAAAATTAGTTGATTATTGTTGTACTTTTGTAAAAGAATAATTTCCATATACAATGCGATTTAAACCGCATTGTATAAATATTTTAATATAAAATATCTTCTGTTACTTCACTAAATTTTAATACTTTTTTTCCATAATGATTTTTCATAAATGTATTTGCTTCTTTTTGTGTTTTAAAAGGAATCAACTCTTTTCCCATAGGTCCATATACATTTGAACCAATAACATAATAAGCTTTTTTTGCATCTATTTTTTCTAATGTATAATAATCACTTACGATTATATTATTCATCTCATCTTTTGAATGTACATGTGAGAATTTTGAAGGATTTAAATAGAATTTAAACATATCTTTTGCTCCATCAAAATAGTGTGTATGTGTATTATTTACATTTATTAAAGCAGCCCATTTAGGATGTTTTGCTACATACATTCCACAAACTGGACATTTTGCATCTTTTGGTATAGAGATTTTTTTATTTGAGTTATCTGCTAAAGAAGGGTTGAATTTATATATTGCAACTGCTTGTAACATCATTGGTTTTATATTTTTGCAAATATTATTATCCATTAAATATTTTTTTGCTTCACCTACTGTGTTAAAACTTGGAGTTTGTGTTTGTGTACACATTGACTCATATATTTTTTTTCCTTTTTTTGCCATTTTAACTCTTTTTTTATCAATCATTGTATTATCTTTTGGCAAACCATTTATAGCAATATTTAAAGCTTCTTCAAAAGTTTTTATTTCTCCACCAAAACTTTTTTGAAAAGATACAGCATTTATCTTATCTTTAAAAGCATATTTACTTACCATACTCATTGTTCCAGCTTTAGAACTACCTACAACATAAAAAGCTTTTTTTGCATCTATTAGATTAAGTGTTTTTGCATCTACAACTTGAATTGATTTAATATCATTTTTATGAGTTTTATAAACTTCAGATAGACAGTGTAATGAACAAAATTGTTGTTTTTTACCATCTTTAAATTCAACTGCGTGAGATGTTTTATTAAATTTAACTAAGTCCATTCCACAAATATCACAAGAATATTTTGTTTTGTCAGTTTTTACAAGTTTGGCATCTTTTTTGTCAACAGTTTGGAACATTTGGTGATTGTGCTGATGGTTCATATCCATAGCAAATAAACTAAGATTAAAAAGTAAGAAAAAAAGAATTACTTTTTTATACATATAACTCTCCTATATTTTTTTATATTTTATAAAATAAGAGTTAATTATGTGTTAAGTGAGAGTATAGAGATACTTTTGTGTATCTCTATATCTAATATAAAATTACGCTTCTACTTCTACTTTTACAGGAGTTGATTCCCAAATCCCGTGTTTTGTACAGTAACCATGTGCAACTAAGTTAAGTTTTTTACCAGTTGGAATAATTGTAAAAGTTGTAGTGTTATGAGCTTTAACATTTCCTAATGTTCCTGGAACATAAGTAGCTTTTGCTAATAATGTTTCACCATTATATAGTGCAACAGACTCAATATAGTGATCAAAATCATCTGGATGAGAATATTCATTTCCCATTTTTACAGTTATTTCAAATGGCTCTCCAGCTTTTGCAGTTTCTGCACAGTGGATAAATGGCGAGTGTCTATCAATAAGATCTTTTTTCGCTTCTCTCTCAACAGTATCAATG
This sequence comes from Arcobacter sp. CECT 8986, assembly GCF_004116725.1. Classification (NCBI taxonomy): domain Bacteria; kingdom Pseudomonadati; phylum Campylobacterota; class Epsilonproteobacteria; order Campylobacterales; family Arcobacteraceae; genus Arcobacter; species Arcobacter sp. CECT 8986. Next base: position 54,019 of record NZ_PDKG01000002.1, read on the forward strand.
TCAACATATTTATTAATTTTTGGCATTATTTCTCCTTAAAAAAATTGACATTATTATATAATAAAAATTATTAATTGATAATCCTACTTAAAATTATAAAATAATAATTTAAGTTAAAAATTAGAATTATAGTCTTATTTTTAGATATAATTTCGCCATGAATAAAGAAGATTATTTTATACAACAATTTACAAATCAAACAAATTTAATAGGTGATGATGCAGCAGTAGTTGGTGAAATGGTTTACTCTCAAGATGCTTTTTTTGAAAATGTACACTTTAAAAAAGAGTGGATGAGTTTAAAACAAATTGCTGCAAAATCAATGCTTGTAAATATTTCTGATGCAATTGCAATGAATGCAATACCTCAATATGCACTTTTAACAGTAGGAATTCCTTCTTATTACTCAACAGCTGATATGAGAAAATTAGCAAATGGATTTAAGAAAGTAGCAAAAGATTATAATATCAAAATTATTGGTGGAGATACTATCTGTAATGATAAACTAGATATCTCAGTAACAATAATTTCTAAAAGTGTAGCTCCTATATTTAGAAGTGGTGCAAAAAAAGATGATTTAGTTTGTTATACTGGTGATTTGGGTAGTTGCAAAAAAGATTTAAAAAAACTTTTTAAAGGTAAAAAAATACCTTCAAAATCAAAGTTTATAAAACCTAAATTAAAAGGTGAGTTCTTTTATGAAGTTGCAAAATATGTAAACTCATCATTGGATATTTCAGATGGACTATTTTTTGAACTTGAAAGATTATCAAAATCAAGTAAAGTTGGATTTGAATTTTTTGAAAAAATACCAGAAAATATAGGAACATCAGGGGAAGAGTATGAGATGTTATTTACTTTTCCAAAGAAACATTTAGAAAAGATTATGCAAGCATCTAAAAAACACAATATTGCATTAAATATATTTGCTAAAGTAGTTGATGGAAAATATGAAACAAAGTATAAAAATCATCATTTTTAATATAAATAAGGAATAATAATTGGACAATTTACAAAGATACTTAAATCACTCAAAAATAGATGTAGTTTTCAAACAAAGTAAAGATGACTTCGTAGTAACAGAAGTGCCTTTATATGACTTCACAAATGAGGGTGAACACTTAATTATTAAGTTTAGAAAAAAAGAATTAACAACTTGGGATGCTGTATCTATTTTTGCAAATCATTTAGGTTGCTCACCAAGAGATATTGGTTATGCAGGATTAAAAGATAAAAACGCAATGACAATACAAAGTATCTCTGTAAACAAAAAATATGAAGAGAAACTTGCTAGTTTTGAAAATGAAAAGATAAAAATATTAGAGACTACTTATCATAAAAATAAAATAAAAATAGGGCATCTTAAAGGTAACAAATTTTTTATTAGATTAAAAAGAGTTTCACCTGTTGATGCAAGAATAATTGAGCAAGTTCTAGCACAATTAGCAATCTTTGGTATGCCAAATTATTTTGGTTTTCAAAGATTTGGAATAGAAGGTGATAACTACAAAAAAGGTGAAGAGATTGTAAATGGTCAAAGAAGAGAAAAAGATAGAAAATTAAGACAAATGTATGTAAATGCATATCAAAGTTTTCTATTTAATAATTGGCTATCTAAAAGAATTGAAATCTCAAAATTAGTAGAAGCTTTTGAGCCAAAAGAGATTTATCAAAAATTACAATTGCCACAAGATTTAGTAAAACAAATGAAAGAGCAAAAACACCCATTTAAGATTATGCTTGGGGATTTACTTAGTCATTACCCTTTTGGTAAGATTTTTTATGCTGAAGATTTATCTACTGAAGCAACTAAGTTTTTTGATAAAGATAGAGTTCCAACTGGATTATTATGTGGAAAAAGAGTAAAAGTTGCACAAGATTATGCACTTGAATATGAAAAAGAGTTCACTAAAACTTTAAAAGAAGATGGAGCAAGAAGATTTGCTTGGGTTTTCCCATCAGACATTGAAAGCAACTATAAAGAAGATAAAAACTGGATGGAATTATCTTTTTATCTACCTAAAGGCTCTTACGCTACTGAATTTATAGCTGAGTTAATTCATTAAATAATTAAAAATATATTAAATAATGTCAATTTTCGTTATTTATGTTAAGTTAAAAAAAGATAGACTTATATAATAAAGTCTATCTTAAAGGTCATATATGAAATATGAAGAGCTTATAAAAGAACTGTGTGATGTTATTAAAGAGTCTGAAAAAAATGCAAGTTTAATTTATGACAATTTTGAATCTATTCAAGATAATATAAATACTTCTTCTTTATCAATGAAAGAAAAAAAGAAAATCTCAGATAAAATCTCAAATTCATTTGGTTTGTTACAACACCAAGATATGCATAGACAAAAAATCGAAAGAGTAGTAAACTTTGTTTGTGAAAAAAATAATATCGATAAATCTCAATATAACTTAGCAGATTCTGCTAAAACAATTGATAAAACTGATTCTACTGATGTTGTTAGTGAAGATGAATTAGAAGCTTTAATTAAACAAATGCAAGGTTAATAAAAGAAGAGATTAATCTTCTTTTATTTTTATATTATTTAACTCTTTGAATATTTGAGATGATGTAACTTCTACATCTTTAGCTTTTTCATTTAAAGCTTTGTTATCTTCTTTGTTTGCATTTGCATCTACTAGTTTTTGTAGTTTATTCTCTAAAGTACTATTTAGATTTTTAATAGTTTCAATATTTTGAGTTTTTGCATCTTGTGTTTGAGAGTATGCACTTACCCAATTATTTATTGATTTATTACTTTCTACTTTCCATGATTTATAATCACCTAGTTTTGAATATATTTCATTTTTTTGTTTTAATATACTAACTTTTACTTTTGCAGTGTCATAAACCAAATCAACATCAGATACACCAGCTCTTGCTTCTTCTAAGAAACTTGCTTTTGAAGCAGCTGATACAAGTGAATCAGACATACTTGCAATATATCCAGACATTTTAGAAATATCTTCTGCAACTTTTGCATTATTTTGTGTTGCAATATCTAAACTATTAACGGCATCATTAATTTGAATAATACCTTTTTCTTGCTCTCTTGATGCAACTGCAACACTATCAATCATATCAATTGTACTAGAAATATGAGAGTTTAGTTCTTTGTAACCTTCAATCATATTATCAGAGATTGATTTTCCTTCTGTTGTTTTTAAAGTTGCATCTTCAACAAGCTCTTTTATCTCTCTTGCTGCTTCTGCACTTCTATTTGCTAAGTTTCTTACTTCAGCTGCAACAACAGCAAAACCTTTACCAGCTTCACCAGCAGTTGCTGCTTCAACCGCTGCATTTAATGAAAGGATATTTGTCTGGAATGCAATTTGGTCAATTACTTCAATTGCTTCGTTAATTGCAGTTACTTTTTGATTTATCTCTTCCATAGAACTTGCAGTTGTATTTGCTAAGTCCATACCTTTTTTAGCTGAACCTGTTACATTCTGAGCAAGTTTTGACATATTTACTGTCGCTTCTGTATTACCTTTTATATTTGCAGTAATCTCTTCAAGTGCAGCAGCAGTCTCTTCTAAGCTTGCAGCTTGTTCAGTTGATGAACTAGATAGATTATCTGAAGCTTTTGATAAAAGGTGAGTACTATTACTTAACTCATCACCAGTATTCATAATCATTGCTAAGATTTCAGATGTGTTATTTCCTACTAATTTTATTCCAGCAGCTAAAGTACCTAAGTCACCATAAATCCCATTGTCATCAATTTTATAATCAAATTTTGATTCTGAATACTCTTTTAAAGTATCATTGATTTTTGTAAGAGTTTCTCTTGTTGAGAAAATCATACTATTTAATTTATTTTTTAAGTCTTCAACATATGGATTTGCAGCAGTTGACTTAACATCATAAACAAAGAAACCATTGCTTGTTTTTTCTAAAACATCATTTGCTTCTTCTATTACAATCTCATCTTTTTTAATACCTTCTCTTACTTTGTCCATGTATTGATTAAATAAAGATGCAACCTCTCCAATTTCATCTTTTGACTCAATTTCTAATTTAATATTAGTATTGTTTGATGTAAGTAAGTTTTTGAATCCAATTTTTAATTTGTTTATTGGATTTGTAGCTCTTTTTACAACTACTAAAATAAGACCAATTGTCACCCAACCAAGAATTGTAGAAATAATTAATATCTCAAAAACTAAATCATAAACTCTTGAATCAGCTTCATTAAGTGAGAAAGTTAAATCCATAACTCCAATAACATCACCTTCTTGTTGATTAGCATGACACATTAAACACTCTTGACTTGCAATCATTGGCTTAATCATTCTTAAATTGTGAGCTTCATCTGTTTTAAGTTCAAGAATTTGTGATTTTTTAGTCTCAAATGATTTTAGAATATCTTTATCATTTGTGAACTTTGTCTCAGGCGCATATAATTCTATTAGTGGTTTGCTTTTTGCAACAACTAATTTTTTTACACCTTTTATACCTCTTGCTTCTTCTTCAGCTTTTTGAATATGCTCTGGAATACCAGTATTCATAGCATTTCGTAAGCTTTGGAACATTGCAGTATTTAGCATTTCAAGGTTTTCTTTTGTGACAGCAATAGAATCTTTTTTTACACTTTCAGTTGTAAAATAAACGATTGTTAAACTACTCATTGTCATAAGAATCAGTAAAGAAAAAATTATTTTATTACTGATTTTTTTCATTACAATATCGAGCATCCCCACGCCCCTTTTTTTTAAGTTTATTTATTATATAATGAATTTTATTTATAACAGATTATTGACACTGATAAATTATAATTTTTTTATAAAAATACCCAAAAGATAACAAAAGAGAATATTAAATGATTGTTGGAATTGAAGGAAAAATAGAGAAGAAAGAACCGACACTTTTACATTTGAATGTAAATGGACTTATTTATGAAGTGTTTGTTTCTGTAAATTGTAGTTCAAAAATAACTAATAATGAAGTTAAACTTTTTACTACTCATATCATTAGAGAAGATGCACAAACTTTATATGGTTTTTTAGATATAAATGAAAAGAAACTTTTTGATACAGTAATAAAAATCAATGGAGTTGGGCCTAAAGTTGCTCTAGCTATTTGTTCTACTTTTACTCCTACTTCTTTTGCTCAAATTGTAAGTGCAAATGATGTTTCGATGCTAAAAAGAGTACCAGGAATTGGTCCAAAAGGTGCAAGTAGAATTTTAGTTGAATTATCTGGATTTGTTGTAGATGGTGATGGAAGTGATGATAATGCAGATGCATCTAGCACACTTGAAGCTTCTTTAGCTTTAGAATCACTTGGATTCAAAAAAGATGTGGTTGGAAAAATTTTAAAAACATGTAGTGCTACAAATACAAGTGATTTAGTAAAAGAAGCACTAAAAAAATTACAAAGATAGTATATTTAGGAGATTAGATTGAAATTAGGTATAGTTTTTGGTGGAGTTTCATATGAACATGAGATTTCAATTGTTTCAGCAATAGCAATGAAAGATGTAATAAATACACAGTTAGTTTATATATTTTTAGATCAATATAGAGATTTTTATTTAATTCCAAATGACATAATCAAGTCAAAACTATTCAGTAGTGGAGAATATAAAAAGTGTGAAAAATTAACTTTAGAAAAAGGTGCTTTCTTTACACAAAAAGCATTTTTGTCTAAACCAAAAAAGGTTGAAGCAGACCTATTTTTGAATATGATGCATGGTGGCGATGGTGAAGATGGAGTTATCGCATCACTTTTAGAATTTAATAATATAAAATATATTGGACCAAGAAGAGAAGCTTGTAGTGTAAGTTTTAATAAATTCTTGACTAAAGGTTATGCTTCAAGTGTAAATATTAAAACTATCGACTATAAATATTTTACAAAAAATGATGAAGTTAAAATTGATAATTTTCCTGTTATTATTAAACCAGTAAGACTAGGAAGTTCTATTGGAGTATCAATAGTAAAATCTGAAAAAGAGTTATCATATGCTTTAGATGTAGCTTTTGAGTTTGATGATGCAATAATAGTTGAGCCTTTTATCTCTGGTATAAAAGAGTATAACTTAGCAGGTTGTAAAATAGATGGAGATTTTGAATTTTCTATAATTGAAGAGCCTCAAAAAGCTGAATTTTTAGATTTTGATAAAAAATATTTAGATTTTGCTAGAACAAGTACAGCATTAAAAGCTGATATTTCAGATGAACTTGCTACTAAAATAAAAGATAGTTTCAAAGCAATTTATAATACTTTATTTGATGGTGCATTAATTAGATGTGACTTTTTTGTAAAAGATAATGAAGTTTATTTAAATGAAATAAATCCAGTTCCTGGAAGTATGGCAAACTATCTATTTTCTGATTTTGATGGTGTTATTAAAAAATTATCAAATAACCTACCAAATACAAGAAATATTGTGATAAATTATGAATATGTAAATAAAATACAAGCGAGTAAAGGTAAATAATTGGCTGTAAAAAATATAGCAATTTTTGAAAAAGATTTTGATATTTCTTATGAAATTGTAAACCCAACTGCAAAAAAAGATATAGTCTTTTTACATGGTTGGGGAAGCAATAAAAGCATAATGAAAAATGCTTTTTTAAACACTTTAAAAGATTTTAGACATATCTACATTGATATGCCAGGATTTGGAAAAACTTCAAATGAATATATTCTTCAAACAACTGATTATGTTATCATTATTGATAAATTCCTTCAAGCAATAGAATCTGTGCCAACTGCAATTGCTGGACACTCTTATGGTGGAAAAGTTGCTACATTATTAAAACCACAAAACCTTATACTTTTAAGTACTGCTGGTATTTTAGAAGAGAAAAGCTTTAGCGTAAAACTAAAAATCTTTTTTGCAAAAATTTTAAATAAATTAGGTCTTAGAAATATTACAAAGATTTTTAGAAGTAAAGATGTTGACTCGATGAGTGAAAATATGTATGAAACTTTTAAAAATGTAGTAAATGAAGATTTTACTAATCATTTTAAAGATTTTAAAAATAATGCTTTAATTTTTTGGGGTGAAGAAGATACTGCAACTTCTTTGCAATCTGGTAAAAAGATATCACAATTAATAGAAAAATCAACTTTCAAATCATATAAAGGAGATCACTATTTCTTTTGTAAAAATGCAGAAGATATAGCAAAACGTATAGAAAATGGAATACTTTAATTTATTTACTGAGATAATTTTTATTATGGCTTTAGGTTGGTATTTGATTACCAACTTACAATGGTATAACTACAAGTTAGAAAGAGTTGTTTTAAAGCATCATAAACAAGAGTGGCATTTTACTTATTTTGTATTTCCTATTTTAATCTTTTATGTTTTAGAGCCTATTGCTTTTGATATTTTCTTTTATGTATTTTATGCTGGATTATTCTATTTTTGGAATAAAAAATTAGATAGACCATTGGTTTTAACAAATAGAGTAAAAAGATTTTTAGCTATTTTACTTTTTATTACTTTTGCTATACAAGCACTTTGTTTAGCTAGTGAAAGTTGTGCTTTTTTACCTATATTTATCCCTTTAATTTTAGCGTATGTAATCTCTATGATTTTAGAGAAAGTATTTTTTATCTCTTTTAAAAATCAAGGTAAAAAACGTGTACAAAGTATGAGTGATTTAAAAATAGTTGCTATTACTGCATCATATGGTAAAACGTCGATGAAAAACTATTTATATCAAGTGCTTAGACACAAATTTATAACTTATAAAACTCCAAGGTCTGTAAATACTATTGCGGGAATAGTTTTAGATGTAAATAGAGATTTACCAGCAAATACACAGGTTTATATTGCAGAAGCTGGAGCAAGACAAGAGGGTGATATTTTAGAAATAACAGAATTTTTAGAACCTCAATATTGTGTGATAGGAAGTGTTGGAGAACAACACATTGAGTATTTCAAAACTTTAGAAAATATCATTAGAACAAAATCAGAACTTTTACAATCACCAAGAATGAAAAAAGGTTTTGTACACGAAAGTGTACCATTGCAATCTCATCCTTCAATTGTAAAATTTCCTGATAATTTAAATATAACACATAGTAATCTTGATGGAATTTGGTTTGATGTTCAAATAAATGGACAATTAGAGCATTTTCATGCACCATTGCTTGGTAGTTTTAATGCGATAAACCTTACTGCTGTTATTCATGTTGCTTTAGAATTAGGTATGAGTTTAGATGAAATAAAAGTAGCTTTTGAAAAACTAGAATCAGTTCCTCACAGACTTCAACTAATAAAAGCTGGTGGAAAAGTAATAGTAGATGATAGTTTCAATGGAAACTTAGAGGGTATGTTAGAAGCTGTAAATATTTGTTCTACTTATGAAGGAAGAAAGATAATAGTAACTCCTGGATTAGTAGAATCAACAGATTCAGCAAATATACTTTTAGCAAAAGAGATTAATAAACATTTTGATGTTGCAATCATCACAGGAAAATTAAATTCACATCTATTAAGTGATAATATAGATAAAGAAAAAGTGATTATTTTAAAAGATAAATCAATCTTAGAAGATACATTGGCTAAACAGACAAAATCTGGGGATTTAATTCTTTTTGCAAATGATGCACCAAACTTTATTTAGTTTTATAAATCCTGCTAAAAGTGGAGTTATAAGATAAAGGTCCCTTCAAAACTGGGACAGTTTTAATAAAAACAACTCGTTTGTTTTCTTTAGAGTTTGCTACTTTAAGGATTTTTTATAAATCCTGCTAAAAGTAGAGTTATAAGATAAAGGTCCCTTCAAAACTGGGACAGTTTTTAAGGATACAAAATGGAACATTTATACGCACCTTGGCGATATTCATATGTTACTGAGGAAAAAATAGAAGGATGTGTGTTTTGTCATATTTCAAAACATGTGTCAGAAGAAAAATATCAAGTTCTTTTTCATGATGAACTATGTTATGTCGTTATGAATAAGTTTCCATATTCACCTGGTCATTTGATGGTAATACCTCATTTTCATACAGATAAAATAGAAGAATTACAAGATGATGTTTGGGCAAGAATGAGTATAAGAATAAGACAAGCAGTAAGCTTACTTAAAGATACTATGAATTGTGAAGGTGTAAATATTGGTATGAATTTAGGAAAAGCTGCTGGTGCTGGAATAGAACAACACGTTCATTATCATGCATTGCCAAGATGGCTTGGAGATACAAATTTTATCTCTTCTATTGGTGGAGCTAGAGTTTATCCAGCTGATTTCAATGAGATATTTGAGAAACTTAAAAAAGAGGCTTCTAAGTATTTTATATAAAATAAGAAGAGCTTTTACTCTTCTATATTCTCTTCACTCTCTTCAAGTAATTTTTCAATTTTAGCATAAACTTCTTCTGCTTGTTTATCATCCATTTTATTTTCATCTATTGCTTGTACAATATTTTGAAGTTCTACTAAGAAATCTTCCATCTCTTTTACTTCTTCCATATTGTCATCTGTTTGCTCACCTTTTTCTATTATTTCGTGTAAGTCATCAATATAAGCTTCAACTTCTGGTATCATAACTGTTTGAACTACTTCTAATAAATCTTCTTTTATTTGACTCATATATATTCCTAATTTTTTCTTGATTATATAAAAGATACTCTTAATGTTACTGATTTATAATCAATAGAATAAAAATATTTTTATAAACAGATATTTTTTTTATAATTCACAATTTTTTAGTATGATATATATTAGTAATAATATAAGTTTGTAAAGGATACTTTATGAAAAAAGATATAGTAATAATTGGTGGGGGAATTGTTGGGCTTAATTGTGCATATTTTTTACAAAAAGCTGGAAGACAAGTTACAATAATAGATGAAAATGATATTACAAACTCTACATCATTTGGAAATGCAGGTTTATTATCTTCTTATGATAAATCACCTTTGAGTTATCCAGGAGTAGTTTTAAATACATTAAAACTTATGTTAAAAGGACAATCACCAGTAATTTTACATCCAACTACTGATTTAAAAATATATAACTGGCTTACAAAGTTTATATTAAGTGCAAATGAAAAAAGATGTAAAAAAACAATGATGTTATTTGAAAAGTTTGGTGAGATGTCTTTGCAGTTTTATGAACAAATGATAAAAGAAGATAATTTGGATTTTGATTATCATAGAGATGGAATGTTATCTGTATTTACAGAAGATAAAAGCTATGAAGAAAAATTAAAAAAATACAATACTCCAGATGATGATAGATTTGAAATATTAAATCACTCACAAATTAAAGAATACGTACCTACAATCACTTCAAAAGCAAAAGGTGCAATATTATTCAAAAAGAATGCTTATTTTGATTCTAGACGTGTTATGAGTGAATTAAAACGTCATTTAGAAGAGATTGGTGTTGAGTTTATACTAAATGAAAGAGTAGAGCAGTTAGATATAAAAAATGATAAGATAAAATATATAATAACATCAAGTGGAAATCAGTACAAAGCTGAACATACTATTATGTCAACTGGATATCAAACACTACTTGCAAACCAATGCAATAAAGAGTTAGTTATGACTCCTGCAAAAGGATATAGTATTACTTTTGATATGCCAACAGAACTTAAACCAAAAACTTCTACACTATTTAATGATTTGTTTATTGTAATGACTCCAAGAAGAGATAATGTAAGACTAACTTCAAAATTAGAAATTGGTAGCACAGACCCAAAAGTAATACAAAAACAAATAGATAGTATAAAAAACAACTTTTTTGCATACAATCAATCTTTTGATATGAAAAATGAAGTTACATGGACAGGCTTTAGACCTCTAACACCAAATGATATACCACTAATAGGAAAAGATGAAAAGATATCAAATTTAACTTATGCTATGGGACTTGGATGGCTTGGAATGACTTTTGCTCCTGCAATTGGCTCAATCATTAGTGATTTAGTAGCAAATGAAAAAACAAATGCACAAAGTGATGGAATATTAATGTTCTCAGGTTTTTATCAGTAAGAAGTGAGTTTAAAATTTTAATTTATAATAGAAGTATATTTAGATAATCAAAATGATTATCTAAAATACAAAAGCTATATCAGTAAGGCTTAGTTGATACATAGTAACTTTAACGCCATCAGAGTCAACAATATTATATATAATTGTATATTCTTCTGGATTTGTTATATTATCATTATTTTCTACAAAGGCTTTAAATTTATCATAGTCTATCATTGAGTAGATAAATTGTGCTTTTTCTTTAAACTTATCATTATTAATATATAAGTCAAATATTTGTTTGTGTTCTACATTATCATATTTATTTACAAAGTTTTTATTATATAACTCTTCTACTAAATTAGCTTTATTAAAATCTTTTGTATTATATAAATAGTAATCTTTGTGTAAAAGTTCATTTAGATTCTCAGTAATTAAAAAGTGATTATATTTTCTATAATTATCTTCATTTGAAACTTCACTAATATATTCAATCATATTACTCCTTTTATTTATAAAAGTTTATTCAAATTTTACTTTTATATGTATAAATAGAGTTTTTATCCTTTATAAAAGGAATAAAATAAGAAAAATAGCTATAAAAATGACAAATTGCTTAAAAATTGGCAAAAAAATAGTTTTGTTCCTTTTATAAAGGAAATAAATTTTAATATTTATTTTGAGAAGCCCCATAATTGTTGACTTTTTACTAAAAATAAGTTATAATCCGCGTCCATAAATTTTAGTTAGGGTGCTTTTTAAGTGCATCTAACGAGTTCTTTAAAGGAAAAAAATGGAAAAAATTAGATTAAAGCTTAAAGCTTATGATCATAGAGTTTTAGACAGAAGTGTTGCTTCTATTGTTGAAGCTGTTAAAAGAACTGGTGCTGAGTTGAGAGGTCCAATTCCTCTTCCAACAAAAATCAGAAAATATACAGTTCTTAAAGGACCTCACGTAAACAAAGACGCTAGAGAGCAATTTGAAATCAGAGTACACAGCAGAATTATTGATATTATTGCTGCAACTCCAGATACAGTTGATTCTTTAATGAAACTTGATTTAGCTCCAGAAGTGGACGTTGAAGTTAGATCAATGGGTCAAGAATAAAAAGAAAGGGTAAAAAATGGAATTCATAGTTGAAAAAATCGGTATGAGTAGAACTGTTTCAGTTCCAAGTGTTCCTGTTACACTTTTAAAAGTTCTTGATACGAAAGTATGTGAGATCGCTGAAAACAGTAAAGCAATCGTAGCTTATGCAAATGGTAAAAAATTTAATAAAGCTATCGAAGGGCAACAAAAAAAATATAATTTAAGTAAAGAGTTTAACAGATTTGCAACAATTTCTGTAGCAAATACTGAAGCTGGTGACTTAGATGTTTCTGGATTATCTGAAGCTGCTGTTTTAAAAACAACTTTTAAAACAAAAGGTAGAGGATTTGCTGGTGTTATGAAAAGATGGAATTTTGCTGGTGGACCAAAATCTCACGGTTCAAGATTTCATAGAGCTCCAGGTTCAATCGGTAACTGCGAATGGCCAGGTAGAGTACAACCAGGGCAAAAAATGCCAGGACATTACGGAAATACGAATGTATCTGTAAAAAATGATGTTGTTTCATTTGATGCTGAAACAGGTATTTTAGTTGTAAAAGGTTCAGTTGCTGGACCAAATGGTGCATTAGGAAAAGTAAAGGTTGCTAAATGAGTAAAGCAATAGTATTAAACGAAAAATTTGAAAATAACGGTGAATTAGAATTACCAGCAAGTTATGCTGAGATTAACTCTCACAACTTATACGTTTATGTAAAGTCATATCTTGCATCTTTAAGAGCAAATACTGCTAGAGTTAAAAATAGAACTTTAGTAAGTGGTGGTGGTAAAAAACCAAAAGCTCAAAAAGGTTCAGGTGCTGCTAGATGGGGTTCTAGAAGATCTCCTTTATTTGTTGGTGGTGGACAAATTTTTGGACCAACAAAAAGAAACTACAACCAAAAAGTTAATAAAAAGCAAAAAGTTTTAGCATTATCATATGCTTTAAATGCTCATGCTGGACAAAATTCACTTTTTGTAGTTGATTCTGTAAAAGTTGAGTCTGGTAAGACTAAAGATGCAGTTAATGTTTTAAATAAAATAGCTAAAAGAGATACATTAGTTGTAGTTGATACAATTGATGAAAAAACTTATTTAGCATTTAGAAACATTAAAAACTGTTATGTTATTGAGAAGCAAGAAGTTAATGCTTATTTAATTTCTGCATACCATTCAGTACTAATTGAAAAATCAGTATTCGATGCACTAACAAAAGAGGCGTAAAAATGGCAGATATTACAGATATTAAAGCAATATTATATACAGAAAAAACTATTGAACTTCAAGAAAACGGTGTTATCGTTGTTCAAACTAGTCCTAGAATGACTAAGACTGGTTTAAAAGAAGTTTTCAAAGAGTATTTTGGTGTAACACCTTCAAAGGTTAACTCATTAAGACAAAGTGGTAAAGTTAAAAGATTTAGAGGAAGATTAGGGAAAAGACCTGACTTCAAAAAATTCTATGTAACATTACCTGAGGGCGCTGAAATAGCGAACCTATCAGCATAAGGAGTATAAAGTATGGCATTAAAAAAATTTAGACCAATAACTCCTGCAAGAAGATTCATGTCAGTAATGGATACTTCTGATATTACTTCTAAACCAACAGTAAAAAGTTTACTTAAAAGAGTAAAAGCAAGTGCTGGTAGAAATAATAACGGTAGAATCACTTCTAGACATAAAGAAGCAGGTGCTAAAAAATTATATAGAATTATAGATTTCAAAAGAAACAAATTTGGTGTAGAAGGTACTGTATCAACTATTGAATACGACCCATACAGAAATTGTAGAATTTGTTTAATCTCTTATGCTGATGGTGATAAAAGATATATCTTACAACCATCTGGATTAAAAGTTGGTGCAAAAGTTCAAGCTGCTGAGTCTGGATTAGATATCGTTCCAGGTAATGCTATGAGACTTATTAGTATCCCTGTTGGTACTATGGTTCATAATATTGAATTAAAACCAGGTAAAGGTGGTCAATTTGCAAGATCAGCTGGTGGATATGCACAAATCATGGGTAGAGAAGATAAATATGTTATCTTAAGATTACCTTCTGGTGAAATGAGAAAAATCCTAGGTGTTTGTATGGCAACTGTTGGTATTGTTGGAAATGAAGATTTCATCAATATGGTAGTAGGTAAAGCTGGTAGAACTAGACATCTTGGTATTAGACCTCAAACTAGAGGTTCTGCAATGAACCCAATTGATCACCCACACGGTGGTGGTGAAGGTAAAACTAACTCAGGAAGACATCCAGTTACTCCATGGGGTATGCCAACTAAAGGTTATAAAACTAGAAAGAAAAAAGCTAGTGATAAATTAATCATTTCAAGAAGAAAGAAGTAAGGGTTTAAGATGGCAAGATCAATTAAAAAAGGTCCATTTGTAGACGCGCACCTAATGAAAAAAGTTATCAAAGCTACTGAAGCGAATGATAAAAAACCTATCAAAACATGGTCAAGAAGATCTACAATTTTACCAGATATGATTGGATTCACATTCAACGTGCACAATGGTAGAAACTTTGTTCCTGTATTAATTACAGAAAATCATGTTGGATACAAATTAGGTGAATTCGCACCAACTAGAACTTTTAAAGGACATAAAGGTTCTGTACAGAAGAAGGTAGGTTAAGAAATGGGTAAAGCAATATTAAAATTTATTAGAGTTTCTCCAACTAAAGCAAGATTAATTGCTAGAGAAGTTCAAGGTATGAATGCTGAATATGCAATTGCTTCATTAGAGTTTACTCCTAATAAAGCTGCAGGAATTATTTCAAAAGTTATTGCATCTGCTGTTGCAAATGCAGGTTTAGAGCCAGAAGACGCAGTTATTACTTCTGCTAGAGTAGATAAAGGTCCAGTTCTAAAAAGATTTACTCCAAGAGCAAGAGGTTCTGCTTCACCTAAGCATAAACCAACTGCACACATTATGATTGAAGTGGCTGCTGCTGAAAAAGGAGATAAATAATGGGTCAAAAAGTTAATCCAATAGGTTTAAGATTAGGTATCAATAGAAACTGGGAATCTAGATGGTTTCCTTCATTCGAAAAAATGCCAACTAACGTTGCAGAAGATGATAAAATTAGAAAATTCGTTAAAAAAGAATTATACTATGCAGGTGTTGCTCAAACTATCGTAGAAAGAACTGCTAAAAAAGTTAGAGTTACTATCGTTGCTGCTAGACCTGGTATTATCATTGGTAAAAAAGGTGCAGATGTTGAAAAATTAAAAGCAAATCTTTCTAAATTAGTTGGTAAAGAAATTGCTGTTAATATCAAAGAAGAAAGAAAACCACAAATCTCTGGTCAACTTGCTGCTGAAAATGTTGCTCAACAATTAGAAAGAAGAGTTGCATTCAGAAGAGCTATGAAAAGAGTTATGCAAAATGCACTTAAATCTGGTGCAAAAGGAATTAAAGTTTCTGTTTCTGGTAGACTTGGTGGAGCTGAAATGGCTAGAACTGAGTGGTACTTAGAAGGTAGAGTTCCTTTACATACTTTAAGAGCAAGAATTGATTACGGTTTTGCTGAAGCTCATACAACTTATGGTTGTATTGGTATTAAAGTTTGGATTTTCAAAGGTGAAGTACTTGCGAAAGGTATCCCTGCAGAAAAAGCTGAAACTTCTAAACCAAAAAGAAGACCAAGTAAAAGAAGAGGTAAATAATCATGTTAATGCCTAAAAGAACAAAATACAGAAAGCAAATGAAAGGACGAAATAGAGGTAAAGCTCAAAGAGGTAACTTTTTAGCTTACGGTGATTTCGGACTTAAAGCTTTAGAACATGGTAGAATTGACTCAAGACAAATTGAAGCTGCCAGAATTGCAATGACAAGAAAAGTTAAGAGACAAGCAAAAGTATGGATTAAAGTTTTCCCAGATAAACCACTTACTGCTAAACCATTAGAAACAAGAATGGGTAAAGGTAAAGGTGCAGTTGACAAATGGGTTATGAATATTAAGCCTGGTAGAATTTGTTTCGAAATGGCGGGTGTTAGTGAAGAGTTATCAAGAGAAGCTTTAACTTTAGCTCAACATAAATTACCATTTAAGACTAAAATTGTAAGTAGAGATAGCGAAAATGAATTATACTGATATTAAAGATAAAAGCTTAACAGAGTTAAACGAGTTATTAAAAGAGAAAAAGGTGCTTCTTTTTGAATTAAAAGCAAAGCTAAAAACTATGCAGTTAACAAATACATCTGAATTAAAAGCGGTTAAAAGAGATATCGCTAGAATTCAAACAGCTATTACTGCAGCTAAGTAACAAGGATCTAAAGTATGAGTACACATAAAAGAGAGATTCATGGTGTTGTGGTAAAAAGATCTGGAGATAAAACTGCTTCTGTATTAGTTACAAGACAAGTTTTACACCCTAAATATCACAAAACTGTTAAAAGATTTAAAAAATACTTAGTTCATGATGAAAAAAATGAATTAAATGTTGGTGACACAGTAGTTGCTATTGAGTGTAGACCATTATCAAAAACTAAATCTTTTAGATTAAAGAAAATTGTAGCTACAGGAGTTAAATAATGATTCAAAGTTTTACTAGATTAAACGTAGCTGATAATACTGGTGCAAAAGAGATTATGTGTATCAAAGTTTTAGGTGGTTCTAAAAGAAGATACGCAACAGTTGGTGACGTTATCGTTGCTTCTGTAAAAAAAGCTCTTCCAACTGGTAAAGTTAAAAAAGGTCAAGTTGTTAAAGCAGTAGTTGTAAGAACACATAAAGAAGTTCAAAGAGAAAATGGATCTTTAATTAGATTTGATGATAATGCTGCAGTTATCCTTGATGCTAAAAAAGAACCAATTGGAACAAGAATTTTTGGACCTGTAGCTAGAGAAGTTAGATATTCAGGTTTTATGAAAATTGTTTCACTTGCTCCGGAGGTATTATAATTATGGCTATTAAATTAAAAATTAAAAAAGGTGATACTGTAAAAATTATCGCTGGTGACGACAAAGGTAAAACTGGTGAAGTTTTACAAGTGTTACCAAAACAAAATAAAGTAATCGTAAAAGATTGCAAAGTAGCTAAAAAAACTGTTAAACCATCAGAAGAAAATAAAGATGGTGGATTTGTTAACAAAGAGATGCCTATTGATATCTCAAATGTAGCAAAAGTAGAAGGTAAATAATTATGGCAGCAAGATTATTAGAAAAATATAAAAATGAAATAAAACCAGCTTTAGAAGCAGAGTTCCCAAAAAACAAAATGTTAACTGCAAAGTTAGATAAAGTAGTTATCTCTGTTGGTGCGGGTGAAGCTATGAAAGATAGTAAATTAATGCAAAACATTCAAGATACTATCTCTTTAATTTCTGGTCAACACGCAGTTAAAGTTATCGCTAAAAAATCAGTTGCTGGTTTTAAAGTAAGAGAAGGTTCACCAGTAGGAGTTAAAGTAACTCTAAGAGGTGAAAATATGTATAATTTCTTAGATAAACTTTGTTCAATTGCATTACCTAGAGTAAAAGACTTTAGAGGTCTTAAAAGAAATGGATTTGATGGTCAAGGAAACTTTAACTTCGGTTTAGACGAGCAGTTAATGTTCCCAGAAGTAGTTTATGATAACATTATCAAAACTCACGGTATGAATATTTCAATTTCTACAAGTGCAGATAATGATGCTGAAGCTTTCAGATTATTAGAGCTTGTTGGAATTCCATTTACTAAAGGAAGAGCGTAATGGCAAAGAAATCTATGATTGCTAAACAAAAGAGAACTCCTAAGTTCTCTTCAAGAGCATATACAAGATGTTCAGTGTGTGGAAGACCACACTCAGTATACAAAGATTTTGGTCTTTGTAGAGTTTGTTTAAGAAAAATGGCTAACGACGGGTTACTTCCTGGTGTTAGAAAATCTAGTTGGTAGGAGAATTTAAGCTATGATGAATGATTTAATCGCAGATGCTTTAACTAGAATTAGAAATGCTGCAATGAGAAAATTAGAAGTTGCAACATTATTACACTCTAATGCAGTTGTAGGTATTCTAGAAGTATTACAACAAAAAGAGTATATTGAAAGTTACAAAGTTATCGATGGTGAGAGCAACAAAAAAACTGTACAAGTTACATTAAAATATGATGATAATGATAACTCTGTAATCAATGAACTAAAAAGAGTTTCTAAACCTGGAAGAAGAGTTTATAAATCTTTTGATGAATTAAAAAACTTTAAAAGTGGATACGGTACTATTATTGTTACAACTAACAAAGGTATCATTGCTAACGATGAAGCTTATGCTTCAAAAGTTGGTGGTGAAGTACTGTGTACAGTATGGTAGGAGAGTGTAATGTCTAGAATTGGAAAAAAACCTATCTCAATACCAAATGGAATTGAAGTATCTGTTGAAGGTACAGTTGTAAACGTTAAAAAAGGAAGTAAAGTTTCTTCTATTGAAACTCACGGTAGAGTTGAAATCGAAGTTGCTGATAGCCAAGTAGTTCTTACAAAAGTTGGAGAAGAAAAAGAAGCTGCAGCTTTCTGGGGAACTTATAGAGCATTAATTAATAACGCTGTAGAGGGTCTTGAAAAAGGATTCTCTAAATCTTTAGAAATCAACGGTGTTGGTTATAGAGCAGCTGTTAAAGGTAAAGTTCTTGAGCTACAATTAGGATACTCTCACCCAATCAATTACGATATCCCTGAGGGATTAGAAATTAGCGTTGAGAAAAACTTAATTCACGTAAAAGGTGCTGACAAACAACAAGTTGGTCAAGCTGCTGCAATTATTAGAGGCTTTAGAAAACCAGAACCATACAAAGGTAAAGGTGTTAAATATGTTGAAGAGCATATTGTAAGAAAAGCCGGTAAAACTGCGAAGTAAGGTGTGAGTAATGAGTAGAGCAAAAGAAATAGCAAAAAAGAATGCTTTAAGATTAAGAAGAAAAAGAAGAGTTAGAGGTAATATCACTGGTACTAGTGAAAAACCAAGAGTTACTATTACAAAATCTAACAAATATGTTTCAGCACAAGTTATTGACGATGTTGCTGGTAACACTTTAGCTGCAGTAAGTTCTAAAACTTTAGGATTAAGCGTAACTAAAGAGAGTGCTTCTAAAGCAGCTGCTAAATTAGCAGAAGATTTAAAAGCAAAAAATATAGATACTGTTGTTTTTGATAGAAATGGATATCTGTATCATGGTGTGGTTGCAGCATTTGCTGATGCACTTAGAGAAAATGGAATTAAACTATAAGGGTTAATGATGGCAGCAGTAAATAGAGAAGATTTTCAAGAAGCAATCGTTAAAATCGGAAGAGTAACAAAAGTTGTAAAGGGTGGTAGAAGATTCAGATTTACAGCTTTAGTTGTTGTTGGTGATAAAAATGGTACAGTAGGTTTTGGAACTGGTAAAGCAAAAGAGGTTCCAGATGCGATTAAAAAAGCTTTAGATGATGCATTCAAATCATTAGTAAAAGTTTCTATTAAAGGAACTACAATTGCTCATGATATTGAACATAAATATAACTCAAGTAAAATTTTACTTAAACCAGCATCAGAAGGTACAGGGCTTATCGCAGGTGGTGCAGCTAGACCAGTACTAGAATTATCAGGTGTTAAAGATATTATTGCAAAATCTTTAGGATCAAACAATCCAAATAACCTTGTGCAAGCTACAGTAGAAGCTTTAGCTAGAATTAAAGGATAATTAGATGGCATTAAATAATTTACAACCAGCTGAAGGTAGTACTAAAAACGTAAAAAGAGTTGGTAGAGGTCAAGGTTCAGGAATGGGTAAGACTTCTACTAAAGGTCAAAAAGGTCAAAAATCTAGATCTGGATTTAAAAATAAAAGAGGTTTCGAGGGTGGTCAACAACCATTACACAGAAGACTTCCAAAAGTAGGATTCTTTTCAAGAGTTGCTAAACCTTATTCAATTAACGTTGATAAAGTTAAAGCAATTGCAGAACTAGATGAAATTACTTTAGAAAATATTAAATCTGTTCATAAATTATCTAAAGCAGTTACAAAAGTTAAATTAATTGGAGCGGCTGCTAAAGATTTAGCATCAAAAATTAAAGACGAAAACGTAACAACTACTGGAAAATAATTATGAGTAAAGATCTTATAAATAAGATTCTTCTTACTTTAGGATTTATATTCCTTTACCGGTTACTGGCATATGTGCCAGTACCTGGTGTAAATATAGATGTAGTAAAAGAATTCTTTGATTCAAATGCAAATAATGCATTAGGTCTTGTTAACATGTTTAGTGGTAATGCTGTATCACGATTAAGTATTATTTCACTAGGAATTATGCCTTACATTACAGCTTCTATTATTATGGAACTTCTAGCAGCAACTTTCCCAGCACTTGGTAAAATGAAAAAAGAGAGAGATGGGATGCAAAAATATATGCAAATCATCAGATATACTACTATTGTTATTACATTAATTCAATCAATTGGTGTTTCAATGGGATTAAACTCTTTAACTGGTCAAGGTGGAGAAAACGCAATTTCAATTGATATGAATACTTTTATTGCAGTATCTTCAATATCAATGTTGACAGGAACAATGTTATTAATGTGGATTGGTGAACAAATTACTCAAAAAGGTATTGGAAATGGTATTTCTTTAATTATCTTTGCCGGTATTGTTTCAGCTATTCCAGGTGCAATTGGTGGTACAGTTGATTTAGTTAATAATGGACAAATGAACTTTTTAACAGTAATTGCAATATTAGTAGTTATTTTTGCTACTGTTGGTGCAATTATTTATGTGGAATTAGGGGAAAGAAGAGTACCTGTTTCATATTCAAGAAAAGTTATGATGCAAAACCAAAACAAAAGAGTTATGAATTATATTCCTATTAAAGTAAACCTTTCAGGTGTAATTCCAGCTATCTTTGCATCAGCAATTTTGATGTTCCCTGCAACTGTGTTACAAGGAAGTCAAAATAAAATTTTAGTAGCTATTGCGGATTTTTTAAGTCCTAGTAGTTATACATTCAATATTATTATGTTTTTACTAGTAGTATTTTTTGCATTTTTCTATGCAAGTATTACTTTTAATGCAAAAGATATTGCAGACAATTTAAAAAGACAAGGTGGATTTATCCCAGGTGTTAGACCAGGTGCATCTACATCTAACTTCTTAAATGAAGTGGCTGGTAGATTAACTTTATGGGGTTCTTTATATCTTGCAGCAATTTCAACATTTCCATGGTTATTAGTTAAAGCTATGGGTGTTCCATTTTATTTTGGTGGTGTTGCAGTTTTAATCGTTGTTCAAGTTGCTATTGATACAATGAGAAAAATTGAAGCACAACAATATACTAGTAAGTATGAAACGCTAAGTGCAGTTGGTCTATAATTATGGCAATTGCAATTAGAAAACCAAATGAAATACAAAAACTTCGCGACGCTAATGTTATCGTCGCGAAAACTTTGAATTATCTAAGAGAAAATGTTAAGCCAGGTATGACGTTAAAAGATGTTGATATCATGGGTGAAAATTTTATTCTAGAACATGGTGCTAGACCATCTTTCAAAGGACTTTATGGTTTCCCAGGTGCTATTTGTACCTCACTAAATGAAGTTATTATTCATGGTATTCCTGATGATACTGTTTTAAAAGAAGGCGATATTTTAGGTATTGACATTGGAACAGAATTAGATGGATGGTATGGTGATGCTGCTATTACAATGCCAATCGGCAAAATTTCAAAAGAAGATGAAGAACTTATTGCTTGTTCAAAAGATTCATTACTTTATGCAATTAGTATAATTAAAGAAGGTATGAGATTTAAAGAACTTTCAAAAGCAATTGAAGACTTTATTGTAGCAAGAGGTTATCAACCACTTGTAAGATTTTGTGGACATGGTATTGGTAAAAAGCCACATGATGAACCAGAAATTCCAAACTATTTAGAAAATGGAAGTCCAAAATCTGGACCAAAAATAAAAAATGGTATGGTATTTTGTATAGAACCAATGATTTGTCATGAAGGAAGAGAACCAGTTATTTTAGAAAATGATTGGGATGTAGTTTCAGAAGATGGATTAAGAGGTAGTCATTATGAGCACACAGTTGCTGTTGTTAATGGTAAAGCAGAAATTTTAAGTACAGTAGATAATCAGGGAGAACACTAAAGTGGCAAAAGATGATGTAATTGTTATTGATGGTAAAGTTATAGAAGCATTACCTAATGCAATGTTTAGAGTGCAATTAGATAATGGACATGTAGTATTATGTCATATTTCAGGTAAGATGAGAATGCATTATATTAAAATTTTACCAGGAGATACTGTGAAAGTAGAAATTACTCCTTATTCATTAGATAAGGGTAGAATTACTCACAGATATAAGTAAATTTAATAAAAAGAGGTAGTTACTTATAATTCTTACCTCTTTTTTTTATATTTTTAGAATAATCTTGATAAAATAAGCTAAAAAAATATTAGAGTTTATTTATGAAAGATATTAAAAAAATTATAAAAGATACAATCAAAAGCCTTTCTAAAGACGATGAAGTACCTACACCATCGTATTATGAAAAAGAATTCTTCAAACAAGCAAAACTTTTTAATTATCAATTTACTGAACAAAATGAGTTCGAAAATATATTTAAAAGCCTAAGTGAAGAAGAACAACTATTTATAAGAGAAAATAATATAACAACTTTTTATGAACTTACATTTATTCTTTTAAAGCGTGTAAAGAATAAAGATTTGATTACTTTTTTAGACCATTTAGACTATTTTTTAATTCCTTCAATTGACCATAAAATAGAAAATAGAATAAAAATACTAAAAGATGAACTTTTAAAAGAACCTCAAAAACTTGTAAAAAATAGCACTATTAATAGATTAAGAAAATTTACGACTGAAAGAATACAAAGAGATAAAGTTGTAGTACAAGAAAAAGCAAAAGATGTAAAAAAAGTAATTGGATTAATGGGAAAATATTTTGACAAATGTATTTTGCAAAGTGATGATACTACAAAAGAATTAACTATGATTAAATCAGAGCTTGAAGCTTTAGAGTTATCTCAACACTCTGCTCGTGATTTAGCAATGATACAAAGTAAATTAATTGATAGTGTATATAAACTTGAAAATAGTATTGAAGATAGTCAAAAAGAGTTATTTAAAGGTCAAAAAGATTGTGTATATCTTCAAAAACAAGTAAATAAATTACAAAAAGAGCTAGATGAAGTTAGTCAAGAAAAAGATATTGATTTTTTAACTGGTATAAATAATAGACGTGCTTTTATTTCTGAAATTGACAAAATAGAAAATGAGTATGAAATATTTAAATCAAAATATGCAATTATATTTTATGATATTGACCATTTTAAATCAATAAATGATAATTATGGATTTGATTGTGGAGATACAATTCTTTCTACATTTGCTACTATATTAAAAAAACTTACAAGAGAAGAAGATGTAATTTGTAGATATACAAGTGAAAAATTTGTCTCTTTGATTCACTATACACAAGAAGATGAAGTAATAGCTTATTTAAAAAGAGTACAAAATATAATCTCAACAAATAAATTTGTTCATAAAGATATAAAATTAAAAGTGAAATTTTGTGCAAGTTTAGTTTATAGAAATAAATATACAAACTACAAAGAAGCTATTGATTATGCTGAAGCACTATTAAATAAAGCTAAACATGAAGGAAGAAATAAAATCATGTTGGACACTGGTTTTTGCCTGTAAAAAAACTAGTGTAACTTTGATTTTATAAAATTTATCTCTTCTTCCAACTTGTTTTTATGTTTAACCATAATTTGCAAATTTTTGTTAAGTAACTCTTTTTGCTTATATGATTCTAAAATAAAGTTATATAACTTAGGTCTTGTTTTTTTCCAATTATGTAGAGTTGTTTTATTTACACCTAAATCTTTTTCTAACTTTCTTAGACTTGGTAAAGTCATCATTAATCCTGTATTGTTGCTTGATTATAATTGTACAATATATTGGAACAAAAATCAATTAATTAAAATTTATTGTACTTATATATGGAATAAATCAGTGTGAAAGTAAAAATTTTGTAAAATAGGTTTATGACAAAAGCAGTTAAAAATAAAATCTTATATCAATTGAATTTTTTAAAATCTATAGGTTATGACTACCATAATAATATTGATTTAGGAAATAATGATATTATTGATTCTTCTTTGCCTAATAATATAGCTGAATTAAAAAATATTGTACAAAATTGTTATTTATGTGATTTGTGTAAAACTAGAAAAAATGTTCTATTTGGACAAGGAAATAGTGAAGCATCAATTATGTTTATATTAGATGAACCAAGTACAAGTGAAGATGATATAGGTGAGTTTTTTGTTGGTAAAAGTGGTGAAATATTAAAAAATATGGTTCAAAATGTTTTGAATCTTGATATAAATGATATTTTTATTACAAATATCGTAAAGTGCAGGGGACATGAGAGTTTTACAACAGCACATGCAAATAGTTGTAATCCATATTTAAGTAAACAAATAGAGATTATAAATCCTATGTTAATTGTAACTTTTGGTGAGAAAGCTTATAAATATTTATCAAATGATAACAGTAATTTTGAGCAAGTAAGAGGTAAGGTATTACCATATAAGTATTATAATATTTTACCTACATTTTCACCTAGTTTTTTACTTAGAAATCCCTCTTTAAAAAAACAGGCTTATTATGATATGTTAAAAATTAAATCTATAATGGAGATAAATTGAAAAATATAGTTCTTATCTTAGTTTCAATATTTTTATTTTTTGGATGTACTCCTAAACAAGAAGTACAAAAAGCACAAGAAGTAAATAATCAAGTTGTTATTGAAGAGAGTTCTGCAAAAATGGATGAAGAGAGTCAATCTTTTGAGAACCAAACAAAAATAAATGAAGCAAAATCAATTAAAGATGAAGATTTAGATGATGATGTTTTTAAATTAGCGATAATTTATCCTTCAAATGTAGTAGGAAAATATGCAAATAACACTGTAAATACAATCACTGGTTATTTACTATATAGAAATCAAAAATTTACGATTGAGAGTTTTGATACTTCACTAGAAAGCATTGCTTCTATACAAAAAGCATATGATGAGTTAAAAGAAAAAGGCTTTAAAAAAGTTATTGCACTTTTTACAAAAACAGGTTATGATATTATGTCAAGCTTTTCGTATTCTAGCAATATGAAAGTATATTTTCCATTGATTAATGCAAGTGAAGTGTTAGCAACAAAAGATAATTTTATTTATGGTGGAATTTCATATTTAAATCAAATAAGATTATTACAAACACTATCAAATCAAAAAAATATTATGTTCTATCAAGATAATTATCTTGGTAAAAAATTAAAAAGTGTTTATGAAAATAGTGTAAATAATATAGAAGTAGTAAAAGAGATAAAAGTTAGAAATAATGATTATAAATCATTGGTCGATGATGAAAAACTTTTAGGTTCAACTATTACTTTGAATACTTCTATTATCAAAACATCAATACTTTTATCGCAAATTAGAGCTTTTGAAAAAGAGCCAAATGCTATTTTGTCAACGCAGATTAACTATAATCCATTACTAGTTTCATTAACTCAAGCAGAAGATAGAGTAAATTTTGTTATTGCAAATTCTATTGATAAAACAGATGCAAAATTAGAAGATACTTTAGATTTACTTGGAGTTGATATTGTATATGATTGGGTAAATTACTCTTCTTTAATTGGAGTAAATCAACTTTTTGATAACAATGATAAAGAATTAATTAAGACACAAATTGATAATAATAGAGTTGTTTATCAACCGCAATTATATAAAAATACTGAATATGGATTTCAAAAGATTAAGTAAATCTTAGTTATAATCGCGAATATTTAAAATACGGAGTTTAGAAATTGAGAACGCATTATTGTACACAAGTAACTGAAAAAAACATTGGTGATACTGTTACTGTTGCTGGTTGGGTTAACAGTAGAAGAGATCACGGGGGTATTATATTTATTGACCTAAGAGACAAAGGTGGATTAGTTCAATTAGTATGTGACCCACAGGATAGTAAAGAGTCTTTAGAAAAAGCAGAAACTGTAAGAGATGAGTTTGTTTTAATTGCAACTGGAAAAGTTAGAGCTAGAGGTGAAGGTCTAGAAAATCCAAATTTAATCACTGGTAAAATTGAAATTGTAGTAAGTGAATTAACAATTGAAAACAAATCAAAACCTATGCCATTTGAGTTAGGTGATGAAAAAGTAAATGAAGAAATTAGATTAAGAAATAGATTCTTAGAGTTAAGAACACCAAAAGCTTATGATATCTTCAAGCTTAGAAGTAAAGCAACAATCCAAGTAAGAAATACTTTAGATGAATTAGGTTTTCTTGATGTTGAAACTCCAATTTTAACAAAATCTACTCCAGAAGGTGCTAGAGATTATTTAGTTCCAAGTAGAGTACACCCAGGTGAGTTTTATGCATTACCTCAATCACCTCAATTATTTAAACAATTATTAATGGTTGCTGGATTTGATAAATATTTTCAAATTGCAAAATGTTTTAGAGATGAAGATTTAAGAGCAGATAGACAACCAGAATTTACTCAAATAGACGTTGAGATGTCTTTTTGTGACCAAGAAGATGTTATTAAAGTTGCAGAGAGATTAATTCATGATGTATTTACTGCTTGTGGAAAAGAGAATATTCCTACAACTTTCCCTAGAATGACATATAAAGAGGCAATGGAAAAATATGGTTCTGATAAACCAGATTTAAGATTTGAAATGCCAATGGTTGATGTAATTGATATTTTTGAAAAATCTTCAAATGAAATTTTCTCTTCAATTGCAAAAGATAAGAAAAACAATAGAATCAAAGCTTTAAAATGTCCAAACGGAGATAATATTTTCTCAAAAAGACAAATGAAAGGTTTTGAAGATTATGTAAGAAAATTTGGAGCTAAAGGTTTAGGTTACTTCCAAATGAAAGAGGATGGATTAAAAGGTCCTTTAACTAAATTCTTTACAGAAGAAGATTTAGAAGAGATTGTAAAAGTAACAGAACTTGAAGTTGGTGATGTTGTATTCTTTGGAGCAGGGGATAAAAAAACTGTATGGGATTATATGGGTAGATTTAGACTTTACCTTGCAGACCAAATGGATATTATTCCTGCAGATACTTACAAATTTTTATGGGTTGTTGATTTCCCAATGTTTGAAGTTGAAGATGGAAGAACAAAAGCATTACACCATCCATTTACAATGCCAAAAGATTTAAATAAAGAAGATTTAGAAGATATTGAGTCTGTTGCATATGATATTGTATTAAATGGTACAGAACTTGGTGGAGGGTCAATCAGAATTCACAAAGAAGAGATTCAATCAAAAGTATTTGAACTTATGGGAATTAGTGAAGAAGAAGCTCAAGCTAAATTCGGATTCTTATTAAACGCATTACAATATGGAGCGCCAAGTCATGGTGGTTTTGCAATGGGTCTTGATAGAATGATTATGTTATTAGCTGGAACTGATTCTATTAGAGATGTTATTGCATTCCCTAAAACTCAAAAAGCTCAATGTTTATTAACAGACGCTCCAAGTCCTGTTGATAATGAACAATTAAAAGAGTTAAGTCTAAGAATTAGACAAGCTCAACAAGCATAATTTATTAAAGAAAAGATATGAAAAAAGTAGTTTTATCACTTTTTTTTCTATCTTTTTCTTTTCTTTTTGCACAGAGTAAAATCTCTGTTGCAATCCCTCCTTTGCAATTTATTGTAGAAAAAATTGCTAAAAATCATATTTTTGCAGATTCTTTATTTACTGAAAACTATTTTGAAGATTATCCTTCTAAAAGTCATATAAGAAGACTATCTTATGCTCCTATTTATCTATCTTTGAATTTAAAAAGAGAAAAAAGTTATATAAATGATTTAAATGCAATTAGTCATATAAAAATTATTGATGTTACAAAAGGAATAAAAAAGTTTGATAATAATCCTTATTTATGGATGGACCCTTTAAATTTCAGAAAGATTACTTTAAATGTATATGATGAAATCATAAAGTTAGATAGTAAAAATAAAAAACTTTATGAAGCAAATCTAAATAAGTTTTTAAAAGATATTGATGGAATTTTTTTATCTATTAAAGAGCAGCTATTTTCATTAAGTAGTTATAACTTTTATACATTTGATGATTATTGGGACTATTATGCAAAAAGATTTAGACTAAACTTTTATAAAAGAGATAAAAAAACATTAACTGCAAAAGAGATTTCAAATACTATAAACTTTACAAGAGAAAATGGTATTAAATACTTTTTAATAGATCCAACTGATTCTAAAAAAGTAGTAGATTTTTTTGTAAAGAACTCAGAAGCTAAACCTTTAGTAAATAATATTTTTGAGAAAAATTGGCAAGCAAATATCTTTATTTTTACTCAAAAAATATACGATATGTATAAATAAATATAAAAAAACTATACAAATGTATATTTTATAATCAAGTGTAATCTATCTATATTTTTCTAATCATATATAATATTACTATATTATTTGGGGAGAAAAATAATGTCCGATTTGATAAATTACAAAGGAATAAATGTAAAAAAAGAGTTATATCCAATAATAAAACATATCGAAGATGTAGATAAATATAGAGAAGAATTAGGAAGATTAAGCTCATCTTGGGATATTTTTGCACTTTTGGGACAACTTGGCGATATTAATATAGATATCGGAAAAACTAAAGAAAACTTTTTAAATCTTACTTCAATACTATTAAACCACTTAAGTGAACAAACAATAAAAAAAGTAACACAAGAGATGAACTTTAAAGCACAAGTTGCAATTGATGTAGTTATTAGAAATCTATTTGAAAGAACAGCAGATATTGGCTTTTTAGCAACTGATGATGATATTAGATATTTTATTGAAAACTATGTTTCAGAGTATAATGAAGATAGTACAAAATTAAAACAAAAAATACAAAGAAGATTTAAAGAGTATGTTGCAAAATACTCTGTATATTTTGATATTGTTTTAGTTAATACAAAAGGTAAAGTATTAACTAGACTTGATGAGTCATTAAAAACAGAAAAAATTGATTTAAACTTCGTAAATGAGGTATTGAACTCTAGTGATGAATATGTAGAAACATTTAAACATCATGATTTTATACCTCAATATGAAAATAGTTTAGTTTATTCATATAAAGTAACAAAAACAAATGACCCAGACTCTGAAAAACTTGGAGTTTTATGTTTATGTTTTAAGTTTCAAAATGAGATGAAAGGAATATTTTCAAATATAATTGATACTAAAAATAAAGAAGCTATTACAATTTTAAATAAAGATGGTGTAGTTATTTCATCAAGTGACACAGAGCATATTGCTTTAAATTCCAAATTAGAAGTTGTGTTAAATGATGATTATAAAATAGTTTCATTTGCAGGAAGAGATTATATTGCAAAAACTTGTAAAACAAATGGTTATCAAGGATTTACAGGTCTTGGTTGGTATGGTCATATTATGATACCAATAGAGTATGCATTTTTAAGTAATGAAATGAATGCAAAAGAGGTAAATAGTGAAATAATAAATGCAATGATGGGAAATGAACAACATTTCTCAAAAGATTTGCAAGAAGTTTTTACAAAAAGTAAAACAATTCAAGATAATTTAAATAGAGTTATTTGGAATGGTAATATCTCACAAAGTAAATTAAACTCTTCAAATAGAGAGTTTTCAAAATCACTTTTAAATGAGATTGGAGTTACAGGAGTAAAAGCTAACTCTTCACTAAATAACCTAACTCAAACAATTATAAGTTCAATACTAAAAGATAGTGAGTTTTTATCTTCTTTAGCAATAGATATAATGGATAGAAATTTATATGAAAGAGCAAATGATTGTAGATGGTGGGCATTAACTTCTTATTTTAGAGAAGCTTTAGATGATATGGATTCTCTTAGTTATAAAAAAGAGGAGTTAACTTCTATATTAAAATATATAAATGATTTATATACTGTATATACAAATTTATTGATATTTGATAAAGATGGGAAAATTGTAGCAGTATCAAATAAAAATCAAGAGTATTTAATAGGTAAAGTTTTAACAAATGAATGGGTAGAAAAAACATTAAATTTAAAAGATACATCAAAATATTGTGTATCTAAATTTGAAAAAACAAATCTATATGAAAATAATTCAACATATATTTATTGTAGTGCAATAAGAAGTTTAAAAGATGAAAATCAAATAAATGGTGGAATTGCAGTAATTTTTGATTCTACTCCACAATTTTCTGCAATGTTAGATGAAACATTACCAAAAGATAGCAATAATAAAAGAATTGATGGTGTTTATGCTTTTTTTACAAATAAAGATAAAACAATTATTTCTACTTCAAATAGTAAATATGAAGTAGGAGCAACTTTAGATATTGATGATAAATTTTTTAATTTAAGTAATGCTCAACAACATAGTGAAATTATTGAGTTCAATGGAAAGTATTATGCAGTTGGTTCTAGATGTTCAAATGGTTATAGAGAGTATAAAAGTGTAAATGATGATTATAAAAATGATGTTTTATGTATAGTATTTATTTTTATAGGTTTTACAGACTCAAAAAATAAATTAAGATACAAAACAAAAGATAATTTTGTAAGTGCATCAACTAAACATATAAGTGAAAATAGTATTGATTTAGCAACATTTCATTTGGGAGAAAAGTTTTTAGCCGTTGAAGCAAAAAATGTTGTATCTTCAATTGGAATAGATAAATTAGAAAAATCAATAGATATGGATAAGAAAAATCATTTTAAAGGAATGGTTTTATATAAAGAAAAATTGATTTCTGTATTAGATATAAGAGATTTTATAAATGAAGATATTGGTGATGAAGAGTTAGAAAATATTATATTACTTGAATATGATAAAAATAACACTCAACATTGTATAGGTATATTAGTATCATCATTAGAAAATATAACAGTAGTTGAAAAAGATTCTATTCAACATATTCAAAATCACTTTTTAGGTGCAGGAACATTAGTTGAAAGTTTAGTAGATATCAAAGAGAATAATGAATCAAGAGTTGCAATGATTCTTGATATTAAAAAAATTGATGATAATTTGAATCAAAGTATAAGCTAATTTAAAATTTATAGAATAAGTTAAAAGATATTTAGGCACAATACAAAAAAATATTAAGGCCAAAATATATATGAATAAAAATGAATTTTTACCAACTACAATGGAAGAAGTAAGAAAAAGAGGTTGGAAAGAACTTGATGTTGTTCTAATCTCTGGTGATGCTTATATTGATTCTCCTTTTATGGGAATTGCTGTTGTTGGAAGAATACTTGAAAGTGTAGGATTAAGAGTAGGTATCATTGGGCAACCAGATATAAACTCAGATGTTGATATTAAAAGACTAGGTGAACCAAAACTATTTTGGGGAGTTAGTGGTGGAAGTATTGACTCAATGGTATCTAACTACACTGCAACTAAAAAATTTAGAAATAGTGATGATTATACTCCTGGTGGAAAAAATAATAAAAGACCAGATAGAGCTACTATTGCATATACAAATCTAATAAGAAGATTTTATAAAAATACTGTTCCAATTGTTTTAGGAGGAATAGAAGCAAGTCTTAGAAGATTAACTCATTATGATTATTGGTCAAATAAATTAAGAAAACCAATTTTATTTGATACAAAAGCTGATTATATGATTTATGGTATGGGAGAACAAGCAATTATTGATTTGGGAAATTATCTAAAAGAGGGTAAAGATCCAAGAACAATAAGAGGACTTTGTTATATTTCAAAAGAGCCTGTTGAAGAGTTTTTACAAATTCCAAGCCATGATGAATGTCTAAAAGAAAAAGAGAAATATATTGACCTTTTTAAAGTATTTTATGACAATAACGACCCAGTTTATTCAAAAGGGCTT
This sequence comes from Arcobacter sp. CECT 8986, assembly GCF_004116725.1. Taxonomy (NCBI): domain Bacteria; kingdom Pseudomonadati; phylum Campylobacterota; class Epsilonproteobacteria; order Campylobacterales; family Arcobacteraceae; genus Arcobacter; species Arcobacter sp. CECT 8986. The sequence continues at coordinate 85,977 of NZ_PDKG01000002.1, forward strand.
TGTCAAAAAGTAGATTCAAGATATCTGATTCAAAATCCACCATGTGATTACTTAGAAGAAGATGGAATGGATAAAATTGCATCTTTCCCATATCAAAGAGATTTACATCCGTATCATAAAAAAGATGGGAATGTTAAGTGCCTAGAGACAATTAAATTTTCAATTATGACTCATCATGGATGTTGGGGTGAGTGTAACTTCTGTGCAATTGCTGTTCATCAAGGAAGAACAATTAGAACAAGAAGTGAAAAAAATATTATTCAAGAAGCAAAAGATTTTACAAAAATAAAAGATTTTAAAGGAATAATTTCTGATGTTGGTGGACCAACTGCAAATATGTATGGTTATGAGTGTAAGAAAAAACTTAAAAAAGGTACTTGCGTAGATAATTATAGATGTGTTGATGATAAAAGACTTTGTAAAGCAATGAAAGTTGACCATAGTAGAAATATACAACTTCTAAGAGATATTAGAGAAGTTCCAGGAGTAAAAAAAGCATTTGTTGCTTCTGGTGTGAGATATGATTTAATTACTGCTGATAAAAAGCATGGATATGAGTATCTAAAAGAGATGGTAAATCATCATATTTCAGGTCAAATGAAAGTTGCTCCTGAACATACAAGTGATGAGGTTTTATACCATATGGGAAAACCTGGAAAACAAACATTAATTGATTTTAAAAAGATGTATGATACATTAAATAAAGAAGCTGGTAAAAAACAGTTCTTAACTTATTATTTAATTGCTGCGCATCCAGGTTGTGAAGATAAACATATGCATGATTTAAAAAACTTTACAACACATGAATTAAAAATGAATCCAGAACAAGCACAAGTATTTACTCCAACTCCTGGAACATACTCTTCTGTTATGTATTATACAGAAATGGATCCATTTACTAAAAAGAAAATTTTTGTAGAAAAAGATACAAAAAGAAAAGAAAAACAAAAAGATATTGTAATAAAAAAACAAAATTTTAGAGGTAATCATAAGAAAAAAGCACACTCTTATGGTATGCAAGGATAGTAAAATATATATAAGTTGTATTTTGCTATAATGCGCACTTCGAATATGTTTATAAAACTTAATAAGGGACTTTTATGAAAAAACTTTTTTTAATTATTGGTGCACCAGGTAGTGGTAAAACAACAGACGCTGAATTAATCGCTGAAAAACATGAAAATATTACTCATTATTCAACAGGTGATATGTTTAGAGCTGAAGTTGCAAGTGGAAGCGAAAGAGGGAAATTAATCGATTCTTATGTATCAAAAGGGAATCTTGTACCAATTGATATTGTTATTGAAACAATTGTAGGAGCTATTAAAAAAGCACCAACTGATGTTGTTGTAATTGATGGTTATCCAAGAAGCCAAGAGCAAATGACTGAACTTGATAAATATTTAGAAACTGAAAGTGAAGTAGAATTAGTAAATACTATTGAAGTTGAAGTATCTGAAGAAGTTGCAAAAGATAGAGTTTTAGGTAGAGCTAGAGGGGCTGATGATAATGTTGAAGTATTTAACAATAGAATGAAAGTTTATACTGATCCATTAGTTGATATTCAAGAATTTTATACAAATAAAAATATTTTAAAGAAAATCAACGGTGAAAGAACAATCGAAGAGATTGTATCAGAAATGGATGAATTTATTCAATCAAGAATATAAATAGATGAATCAACCTAATTTTTACTCAGTAATAATAGGAACAGAATTATTAAATGGGCGTCGAAAAGATGCCCATTTTTCTTTTTTAAATCAAGAACTTCTTTTAAGAGGTTGGACTCACAAAGCATCTTTTGTAATAGAAGATGACCCAATTTTAATGGAAAATACTTTTAAACTTATACAATCAGATAAAAACTCAGTAATGTTTTGTTTTGGTGGGATTGGTTCTACACCTGATGATTTGACAAGACAAATAGCAGCAAAAGTTTTTAGAGATAGTAAGATGTATTTTCATCCTAAAGCTAAAGAGTTAGTAGAAAATGAATTTAAACAAAAAGCTTATCCTCACAGAATAAATATGGCTTATTTACCTGTTGATTCAAAATTATTAGATAACGTAGTAAATAATGTACCTGGATTTTATTTAGATGATAGATTCTTCTTTACTCCTGGATTTCCATCAATGAGTCAATCAATGGTTTTACAAGCTTTAAATACTTTATATCCAAAAAATAGTGTAAATAAATTTAGATTATCTTTAACAGCAAATTGTGGTGAAAGTGATTTAATTGATGTTATGAATCAAATGACAAAAGAAGTTGAGTTATCTTCTTTACCTAAATTTGTAGAAAATGGAAGACGAACAGTAATTTCTCTTAGTTCAGAAAATAAAAAGATACTTGAAGAGTCTTTTCAAAAGTTTATTGTGCATTTAGAAAAATTAAAAATAGAGTATGTTTTAAAAGATATTAATCTTTAGATTCTGGTGGCTTTGTATAAAAATTAAATTTAAATCCTTTATCTTCTGGATATTTTTTTAAGTTATAGTCTTTATATACTTTTTCACATAATCTAATATTATGTTTCATACCTTCTTTTGCAAAAATATGAGCTCTACCAAAATTAGCAAAAACACCTTTTCCTGAAGCATACATATATGCTAAATAACAATGAGCTAAAGCATAACCTTGTTTTGATGCTCTTTCAAAATAAGTAACTGCTTTTTTATAATCTTTTTGAACAATCATACCTTTTAAATATAGTACACCAACCATATTCTCAGCAGGTGCATATTTTGCATTTACTAAATCTGATAATAGATTGTAAGCATTTATTTCATCATAGTAAATTGTATCTTTATTCATATATAGTTTTACAAGGTCATAAGCACATTTGAAATCACCTAATGTTGCTCCTTTTAGTAAAAGAACATAAGCATATTCATAGTTTTTAGGAACACCTTTTCCTGTTGTATATAAATATGCAAGTCTATGAATAGCTTCAGTATTTTCTTGCTTTGCAAGTTCTTTATATAAATTAAGAGCTTTTATAACACCATCTTTTTGTTCAACTTGTTTAGCCTCATCAAATGTTATAGAAAAACATAAATTAAATAAAAAACATACTAAAAGAAAATACTTAAAAATCATTTGACCTCTTTTTTTATATTTGGATTTAGAGTTGCTAATATCTCATATCTTATTGTATTGTGAATATCTGCTAATCTTGATACATCATTAAAGATACAAACTTCATCATCATCACTATTAATACTTAAGTTATCCATTGATACTTTACCTAATATTTCATAGCCTTTTGGAGTTAAATATTGAAAGTTTCCATTAAGTCTTAAGAATCCATCACCATAACCAACATCATAAGTTGAAACAGTCATATCTTTAGGTGCTTCATATACACCTCCATAACCAACTCTTTGACCTTTTTTTAAAACTCTAGTTGCCATTTTTTTTGCCCATAATGACATTACTGGTTTTAAATTTGGATTTTTAAATATAGTGTCAGTATCTAAATATCCATAAGTTGCAAATCCAACTCTAGCAAAATCTTCATCAAAATCCTTAATTCTAAATAAAGCTGATGAGTTAGCAGAATGGAACTTTGGAAGTGGTAGTGAAAGTTGTTCACATATTTCTTTCACTTCTTGTTTTATTTGTGAAAAATTAGACCTTTGCCAGTAAAATTCAGTTGATAAAATATCAGAAGCTCTGTAGTGTGTGAATAAACCTGTGAATTTTAAGTTTTCTCTACAGATACCATCAATAGCCTCTTTAAGCTGTTCTTTAGTTATGCCATTTCTGTGCATTCCCGTATCAACTTTTAAGTGAACATTCGTATTTTTGGGCAATTTTTTAAGTTGTTCAATATTGTTTACTGCTATGTGAAAAGTGTGTGAATAAGTGTGAAAATCATCTTCAGCTAGGATTAATATTTCTTCAAATAATTTTTCAATTTTTATTGCTTCATCTAGTGTTTGTACTACTGCTCTTTTTATCCCAAACTCATTTGCTAATGTTGCAATCTCTAATAATCCATGTCCATATGCATTATCTTTTAATACAACCGCAACTTTATCTTTTCCATTTGCTTTTTTTGAAATAATATCTAAATTATGAAATAAGTTTGATTTGTTTATAACAATCTTTCCCAAGATTTTATTCCTTGATTTCTTTAAAATAATTAATTAGTACCTTAGCATCTTTTTCGTTTAATACAGCTTTTAACTCATCAATTGAGGCTGTTTTGATTTTTTCAAATTCACCAAAGTATAAAAGAAGCTTTTTAACTTTTGCTTCACCAATCCCTTTAATTTGTAATAATGATATTTTAGTATCTTCTTTTCTTTTTTGTTTTTTATGAAATGATATCGCAAACCTATGTGCTTCATCTCTTAATCTTTGTACAAATTGTAATCTTTTGTCACTAGGAAGTAAATCAACTCTTTGTATTTCATTGTCTTTTTCAAAATATACAATATCTTTTGCACTTCCTTTTGCTCTATGTGCTTTAAAGTCAAGTTTCTCTTTTGCAATAGCAATAATATCTAAGTTTACTCCAACAGAGTTTCTTATATCAATTGCAAGTTTTAATAAAGTCTCACCACCATCAATTACCCATACATCAGGAGCTGGATTTTTTTCAAAGCTATCAACTCTTCTCATTAGAGTCTCTCTCATTTGAGCATATTCATCTTTTGCTTCAAGATTATAATGTCGATAATCTTTTTTTACAAACTTCTCTTCCCATGTAATCATTCCACCAACTGTTGCTTGTCCCATCATATGTGAATTATCATAGCATTCAAATCTAGTTGGAGTATTTGAAAAATGAAATAACTCTTTTAACTCTTCGTAAATATTTGAAGTGTTTACATTTTGAAGTCGTAAAAGTTCATTACAGTTATTTAATGCAACTTCAACAATTTTAGTTTTTTTACCTCTTTTGGGATAGATAATAGGAATATTTTTTTCAAATCTATCTTTTAAAAACTCTTCTAAATCTTCTATTTCATCTAATTCATGTGCAACTACAATATCTTTTGGAAGTAGGGGAATTTCATTATCATAATAGTTTATTATTGCTCTTTTATATGCTTCATTCAAATCTACTTCAAGCTCTTTTTGATTTATTTTTAAATAATCATGATTACTTGAAGCTAATTTTCCCTCTCTAAAAAACATTCTAACTAAAACTGCTTTTTCTTTAGAAACTTTTATTGCAAAAAGGTCAATATTTTCATTTGTAGCAAGATCCATACCTGTGTGAATTTGAGATTTTTCAATTGTTTTGATTCTATCTCTAATTTTCATAGCCTCTTCAAATCTAAATTCATCTGAGTATTGCATCATCTTTTCATTTAGTTTTTTTATTAATCTATTTTTATTATAAATGTACTCTAAGGCAGTTTCTACAATTTCACTATATTTTTCTTTTGAAATTTTTCCAACACAAGGTGCATAACATTTTTTTATTTGGTGAAATAAACAAGCTTCTTTGGAATTAATACATGATTTTTTTTGAACTAAAGGAACAATTTCATATATGCTATCTAGCATATCTCTTGCACCCGTTGAATATGGTCCAAAGTATTTAATATTTTTATCTTTTAGAACTTTTCTTGTTATTTCAAGTCTTGGAAAATCCTCTTTATAATCAATAATAATATAAGGGTATGTTTTATCATCTCTTAATAAAATATTATATTTTGGTTTGAGTTGTTTTATTAGTGAGTTTTCAAGTATTAAAGCATCATGTTCACTTGGTACTACAATCCACTCTAAAGATTTAACTTCTGTAATCATCTTATATATTCTAGGACTTAGTTTATCTGCTGGTCCTAAAGTTGGAGTAAATTTGAAGTATGATTTTACTCTATTTTTTAATACTTTTGCTTTTCCTACATAAAGAAGGTGTCCATCTTTATCAAAATATTGATAGACTCCTGCATCTTTAGGTAGCTCTTTTAATTTCTCTTCTAGATTCATATAGTTTTATTGGTTGTTGTTGATATTTTGTTTTTGTTTCATTACTTCAAGTGCTTCTTCTAGCATTTGTTTTAATTCAGCTTGGTGAGCTTGCACTTTTTTTATACCTATTTGATTACTTTCATATGATATTTTAGGAAGCTCTTTAATTACTTTTTTACCTGTTTGTGATTCGTAAAATTTTCTAATCTCTTTTAATTCATCAACTGTAAATCTACTTGTATAAAGATTAATAACATCATCTTTAATTGAATCAAAATTGATATATTTTGCAAAAAACTCTCTTAATACATTTTCAAATGGTCTAAGTTGTGGTTTTATTTGTAATTGAACTCTTAATAATTGGTCAACTATTTTGTCGTAGTTATTGTTTGCATTTATTGATGTAACTATTTTTTCTGCTTCATCATATGCTTCATTTGCATATAACGATACTGCTAAAAAAATAGGTAAAACTATTTTTCTTAATTTCATATTTTTCCTTAGTGATAATTTATGTAGTATGGTTTTACCATGATTTTTTGATTTCCAACAGGTTCAATACCCATTATTTGTTTAGGTGTCATTATAGGCTTTTTATCATTATTATAAAATATTTTAAATCCACCTTCTGCTTTATTTGTTTGACTAATTGCATATAATCCATTATATATTTTTATTTTAACTTGTCCTGTTCCATGCCCATCTATATTATAAATCAGTTCTATGTTATCATGTAATTTTACTTCATTTTTATTTCTTAACATTCTTTTATGAAACATATGAACTATTAATTTTTTTCTTTGAACAATATTATTAGCAATTAAATAATCACTAATTAAATCTTGTGCTTCATTTAATTGCCATGAAAAAATATGTCCAATATATTTGCCTGGAGGATATTTTCTATGTTTTGGGATTTTAAACTCAGGGTCAATTGCCAAATGAACATTTTCATATTTTAAATATTTTAGTACAGGTTTTATAGCTTCTGCTGGTGTTAGTGTCCCTAATTGTAAATCAATAAAAACTAAAAAGTTCTCTTTTTGTGCTCTTTTTATATATTTCATCAAGACTTTATCACTCATTTTAAGTAGATAATCTTTTTTTCTACCTGGATCTTTTGTTGCAAGTGAGTAAATAATATGAAAAGCTAATTTTACATCCATTTTATGGTTTAACTCTTTTTCAAAGTAAGCTTGCTTTTTTTTCATTTTTTTTACAAGTTCATCTATGTTGTTCTCACCTAAAACTCCTAAAGATGCAGCATGAGGTCTTCCATAATAGCCTATTAGAACTTCACCTTTTTCTTCATCTTGAATAGTTGGTTTTGAGATATTTGCAAATAGTGCTTGTGTGATAAAAATAGTTGATAAAAATATTTTAAAAGTCTTAATCATTCTCTCTTACTTATTATAAAAAGTTATTTTTATGAAAGTATAATATATTATTTTAAAACAAAATTTAAAAAGAGATATAATGCCAGGAAGATTAGCTATTTATGATGATATAAGTTTCAAAAACGACACAAAAGAGTTGATAAAAGTTGATTTAGTTAAACAACTAAATAAAAATTATAACGTTGCTCCAACTATACCAATACCAGTTTTATTAAATGAAGGTACTTATCTTTATTCGCATTTTGGGTTTTTACCTTCTTGGGCAAAAGAGAAAAGTTCAATGAATATAAATGCAAGAAGTGAATCAATATTTGAAAAACAGACTTTTAAAGATGCTTTCAAATTTAGAAGATGTATTATTCCAATAAATGGTTTTTTTGAGTGGGAAAAAACTGATAAAGAGAAAACTCCATATTTTGTATCGCCTATTAAAAGTGATTATTTAGCATTAGCTGGTATTTGGGATGAATGGTTTGATAAAACATTAAATCAAAAGATTGTTACTGTTGCTTTAATTACTTGTGATGCAAATAGTAAATTATCACAAATCCATCCACGTATGCCTATTGTTTTAAATAAAGAAGATTTTTCTACATGGCTTTACTCTTCAAATTTACAAGAAGTAAATAAGTTATTTAAAATTTGTGATGATAGTTTTATAAAATTGCATAAGGTAACAAAAGAGGTAAATAAAGTTTTATATAATAATGAAGATGCAATAAAAGAGGTTAAACCTATAAATAAAGGTCAACTCTCTTTATTTTAATTTTATGTACAAATGACTACATTTCTTCCATTCTCTTTTGCCATATAAAGAGCTGAGTCAGCTCTATTTAACATACTTTGAAAACTGTCATTCTCTTTTAAGCATGCAACTCCTGCGCTTACTGTTACTTTTATTATTGCTTTATTATATGTGATATTTGTTTTTTGAACTGCATCTCTTATTTTCTCTGCAAATTTCAATGCCCCATCTGTATTTGTATTATTTAACACAACTGAAAACTCTTCTCCTCCAGTTCTTGCTAGAATATCTGAATTTCTTGTATGTGTATTTAAAATACTTGCTATTCTTTTTAGTGCAACATCACCTGCATGATGTCCATATCTATCATTTATATTTTTAAAAAAGTCAACATCAAAACAAACTATACAGAAACTACTTTTTTCTCTTTTTGCTAGTGCAAAAGCTTTTTCTCCAACTTCAAAGAAATATCTTCTATTTGGTATTTTTGTTAAATAGTCAGTCACTGCTGTTTTACTTAGTTTTTTATTTAAATCTCTTAGTTCTTTTGTTCTTCTTTTTACTTTTCTTTCAAGTGTTGAGTTTAATATTCTTATATCTTTATTCTTTTTATATATTGAGTTAATTGTAAAAACAATAAGTGTGATAAATGATAAAGCAGTAAAAATGATAATAAAATAGATATTATCTGTTTTTGAATCAATAAGTTCAATACTTCTTTCATATGTATTAGTAGGAAGAGTTACTCGTAAACCTCCAATAACATCATTGACTTTAAGTCCTTGATTTACATGGCATTGTAAACATGCTTTTTCAACTCTTAGTTTTCCCATAAAGTTATATTTATCTTTTGTAAATTTTGTATAAAAATTTTCATCTTTATGATTAATCAAATAAGTTAATGCTTCTTTTTCAAACTTATCAGGGGCATTATGTGGGTTAATTGGAGTTAAACTGGTAATCTTAAAATAATATTTTTCTTTTTTGTTTGATATTTCAGAAACTAGTCTTGTCATCCAAGCTGGATTTACTCTAATTAATAGTTCATTGTTTTTTGTATATTCTACATTATTTGCTAAATATGGATTTGGCTTTAATGTACCGTTGTCTTTTATATATACTCCACCATGTAAAGCTGCCCAAGAACGGACATTTATCATATTAGAGTATAGTGTTCTAGCCTCTTTTAGTAGTATTCTTTCATGCAGTTTTATATACTCATTTTTTGAATCTTGAGTATATTTTAAAATAGCTAGAGAAAATACCACAATTATGGCAATAATAAAAGTTATAATTAATCTTTTTTTCTTCATAATTTTTGCCTTATTATGAAGAATTATACCAAAATAATTAAAAACTGTAATAAAAATGTCACTAAATTTTACAAGAAAGTTATAAATTATTTCTAAACCATAAAAAACATAGAAGTTTATATACTTTTTTATAGCTTAGTAATTTTTGATACTTACTTTGAGTATTTTTGTTAAAATAGTATTTTAATAGTAATCTCTCTTTTTTTTTGGATAAGTTATATTCTACACATATTGTTGCCAAATCAAAAAAGATATCATTAACTCCTGCATACTCCCAATCTATGATTTTTATTCTATTTTTTTTAGAAAATATGATATTTTTTGTATTTAAATCATGATGACATAGTGCAAGCTCTTTTTTTAAAGTTGATAGTTTTAATAGCTCTTTTCTTAATTTTTTTAAAGCTTTTTTACTCTTTTCATCTTTTAGCTTATTTGAGTAATAATCTAAATCTTTGTAAAAATCATATACTTTTGAGTTCATATTTAAGTTGTGAATCTTTTTAATACTTTTTATTAAAGCTTTTAAATCTTTTTTTGAAAGAGTATCTTTGTGTTTACCTTTTATATATTTGCTAATTAAAAAACCATTTTTTATATCAAAAAAATATGCCTTTGGACTAATGTTTTTTAAAAAAGCTTTTTTTTGAACTTGATATTCAAACTCTCTACTAATATTTACACTTTTATTTGATTTAAAAACTCTTAAGATATAAGATTTATTTTTTGTAGTGATTTTATAGTTTGTATTACATAAACCTTGAATTTTTAACTTTTTAATTTTTAAAATATCTTTATTTTCAAAAAAAGAAATAGTTTTGATTTTTGATTTATTTAGCAACTTGATACTCCTTTTTCCATTCAAAGTATGCAATAAAAGCAAGTATTGTATATATAAAAAATAGTATTGCTGTTAAATAAAAGTGCTTAGCAATATAAATATATATAGAAACAGAATCTATAACTATCCAATAAATCCAATTTTCTATTACTTTTTTTGCCAATAAATATGTTGAATAAATAGCAAAAACAGTTGTAAATGTATCAATATATGCATAATCAGCAGTTGTATAATTTTTCATAAAAAAACCAAGAACTAAAGATAAAAGTGTAAGTAAAACTATATCTTTTAAATTTTTAGAAAAAGTAAATGATGATATTTTTAACTCTTTTTGTTTATCAATTATATTTGTATATTTCCATGAGTACCAACCATATATAGCCATAATTAAATAGTAAAAATTCAAAAAAGAGTCCATAAGTAGTGATGCATCAAAAAATAGTATTGTATATATAAATGTACTTATAAAAGCAGCAGGCCAACACCATAAATTCTGTTTTATTGCAAGAACTAAATATATTATTGATAGAAGCATTGCACACACTTCATATATAGATGTTTGTAGTAAAGTTTGTATTGCACTATTTAAAATTTCTATAATTTATCCTTTTTATAAAGTGGAAATATATCCAAACCTAGATAAAATTATATAGTGCGTAAGTATCATCTAACTTACTATAAGGTACATTACGATTTTAAAATATATTATAGGAATAAAATGAGTTTAATTAAACAAACAGTTTGTATTGCAAAACAAGGTAAACAAAATGAATTAAAAAAAGTTTTGTTTTCTCATCTTTTAAGTGTTAAGAAAGTGGATGGGTGTATAAATTATGAAGTTTATGAAGCTGATGAAGATGATACTGAATTATTAGTTTATCAAGAGTGGAAAGATGAAGAGTACTACTCAAACTATAAAAACAGTGAAATATACATAAACTTAAAAGCACGAAAAAAAGAGTTATTAAAAAGGGAAGAAGAACTTCCTAATTTTTAAAAGGAATGATTTGATTGATAAAAAACAAATACAAGAAGAGATAAGACAGCAATATAGCAATCATAAAGACTTTGAAGAGATATTAAAAGATTTTTCTTATGATATCAATCTATCAAAGTGGGCTTATTTATTCGCTACTCAAAAGTTTGAAACTAACCATGAACTATCAAGAAAAGTTTTTCATTATGCTTTAGCATCATCAAAAGATTTTAGAGATTATTTAGATTTTGCATTTTATATAAGTAAAGAAGATGGTTTGTGTGATAATACATTAGCAAAAGAGGCTTATAAATTAGCTATTACAAAAGCAACACTTTTAAGAGATATTAGATATGTTGCAGATATTTTATCTACAAAAGATAATTCATTTAGAGATGAAAATATGGCAAAAAGCGTTTATAAAGATGCTATTGCTCAATCTAAAACAGCATATGATTTTGTAGCAATTGCTGAGTCATTATGTGATAAAAATATGTTAAATGATAAAGATTTTGCAAAAGAAGTATATGAACTTGCTATTAAAGCTTGTGAAAATAGTGATGAACTAGAAGCCGTTGCTGAATCTGTTGCTCAAGAAGATAATTTATTTGATGAAAAATGGGCTGCAAAAATTTTCTCGATGAGTACACTTTCTAAATAGATATTAAAATAGATTTGTTTTTTCAATGATTATATCATTGTCTTTTACAAATCTATTACAACTTTTTCCTTCTAAATTTTTACAAATATTTTGCCATTTTTTTGAATGACTTCCATTCTCTTTTGAAAAATCACCCAAATAAAACATAATTGCATGGGCATATTCATGTGGTAAAACAGAATCAATCATATAATTACTATTCTCTTTAAATCTATTTTTATTAAGATAAATAGCTATATCTTTATTTTTAGAGTATACAGTCATACCAAATTGATTGTTTTTTAATTTATTTGAGATGATTATTTTAAAATTGTGATTTATTTGATATTTATAAAAAGCTAGATTTTTAAGAGTGATTGTTTTATTTTTGATTTTTGTTTTAATATCATTTGATAAAGGGTTATGTTTAAACTCATAACTACTATACCAAATGTAGATTAAGAAAAGTAGACAAAAAGTAGTGATAAATAGAAAAATATTTATCAATCTTTTTGTTTGCATATATTAGTTACCCAACAAACTGAATAAGTACTTCTTTGTAGTGATTTAATTGTTGCATCATTGTATCATCACTACCATTTATATCTGGGTGGTATTTCTTTGCAAGTTCTTTATATCTTTTTTTCACTTCTTCTTTTGTTGGATTATGTGTAAATCCAAAAAACTCTTTTGCTTTTTCAACTTCACCTAAACCTGGTTTTTGAGCAAATTGTTCATTGAAACTATTAAAATCAAAATCATTAAAATTGAAATTTTGGTGTTGGTTTTGATTTGCACCAAAATCATTTTGAGTATATGTAAATTTAAATCCATTAGACATACTTCTTAACTTTTTATATATGAAAAAATATATCAATACAAATATAACGGCAATAACTAATAAAAATGTAGTAAAATTTGTAAATATTAAATATAAAATAAATAGTAAAATTGCAGTTCGTAAAACTTTATTAAACATATAAATCAATGTACCATTATTCATGACTTTTAAAATACCTTTAATTTAAGATTATTTAATTATACAAAAAGAATACTACAACAAGATAAAAAAGTAATAGTAAATATAAAAATATATTAAAAAAAATCCAATAGAAATTTTTGTTACATAATTACTCATAAAAAAATTATAAATTTAGAATTTTTATAAAGAAATTTTTTATCATATCTTTATCATACCACTGTTTTATCATTTAGCTTGTGTAAAGGAGAGAATAATGGACATTAGTACACAAGCGCTTTTTGCTGCATTACCTATTTTTATTGCAGCAGTTTTATTAATTGGATTTAGATTACCGGCAAAAAAAGCAATGCCAGTAGTTTATGTAGCTACAGCATTAGTAGCATATTTTGTTTGGGAAGTATCTTTTAATAGAGTATTAGCTTCAACAATACAAGGTCTTCTTATTACAGTTGCTGTTTTATGGATTATCTTTGGTGCAATTTTACTATTAAATACACTAAAACATTCAGGTGCAATTGCAGTAATTAGACAAGGTTTTAACAACGTAAGCCCTGATAGAAGAGTACAAGTTGTGATAATTGCATGGTTATTTGGATCATTTATTGAAGGAGCATCTGGTTTTGGGACACCAGCAGCAATTGCAGCTCCTTTATTAGTAGCTATTGGTTTTCCAGCTATGGCTGCTGTTATGGTGGGGATGATGATTCAAAGTACTCCTGTATCTTTTGGTGCAGTTGGGACTCCAATTTTAATTGGTGTAAATAAAGGTTTAGATAGTCAAGCAATATCTGCAAGACTTCAAGAAGTTGGTTCAAATTGGGATGCATATTTACAACTTATTACTTCAGAAGTTGCAATTATTCATGCAATTACAGGAACACTAATTCCTCTATTTATGACTATTATGTTAACAAGATTTTTTGGTCAAAATAAATCTTGGACAGAAGGTTTAAGCATTGCACCATTTGCAATATTTGCAGGAATATGTTTTACAATACCATATGCATTAACAGGTGTATTTTTAGGAGCTGAGTTTCCTTCATTAATTGGTGCATTAGTTGGTTTACCAATAGTAACTTTTGCTGCTAAAAAAGGTTTCTTAATTCCTAAAAAAGCTTGGGATTTTGCTCCAAAAGAGCAATGGCCTGTACAATGGGTTAGTAAATTAGAAATTAAATTAGATGCAATGACTGCAAAAGCACCAATTTCATTAACTAAAGCTTGGATACCATATGTACTAGTTGCAGTTATTTTAGTAATTACTAGAGTAAGTGATGAAGCAAAAGCATTTACAAAATCAATTGTAATTCCTTTTAAAGATATTTTAGGTGAAGGTTTAGGATATACAATCGCACCTTTATATTTACCAGGTGGAATTTTAGTATTTGTTGTTTTAATTACTTTCTTTTTCCATAAAATGAAAGCAAATGAGTTAAAAGAAGCAGTAACTGAATCATCAAAAGTAATGTTAGGTGCTGGATTTGTTTTAGTATTTACTATTCCATTAGTAAGAATATTAATTAACTCAGGTATTAACGCATCAGGATTTGAATCAATGCCAATTGCAATGGCTAATTTTGTAGCTACTTCTGTTGGAGATATTTATCCAATGTTTGCATCAATGATTGGGGCATTAGGTGCATTTATTGCAGGGAGTAATACAGTTTCAAATATGATGTTAAGTCAATTCCAATTTGGTGTTGGTCAAGCACTTGGTGTTTCTACTGCATTAATGATTTCATTACAAGCAGTTGGAGCAGCAGCTGGTAATATGATAGCAATTCATAATGTTGTTGCAGCATCTGCAACTGTTGGGTTATTAGACCAAGAGGGTGAAACATTAAGAAAAACTATTATTCCTACAATTTATTACTGCATAATTGCAGGTATTTTAGGTGTAATTGGAATGTATGTTTTAGGAATTTCTGATCCACTTATGAAATAAAAATAAAAGAGGTTTAATCCTCTTTTATTAAAAAATCAATTGACACTTACGCTTTTTTGAAGTATACTAATCTCAAATAATCTTAGGAGATTATTATGACTGGTACAATTAGCGTCTCTGTAAGAACTAAAATCTTAATTATCTCAATTTTTGTAGTATTTTCTTTAGCTGTTGCTTCACTTTTAGGAACTATTGTTACGGTTAGTTCTATAAATGAATCAAACATTAGTGATTATAAAAATGATATTTATACTAAAAATGAAGATGAACTACAAAATAATGTTCAAATAGTAATAGAAGTAATAAACTCTTTTTATAAGCGTTCAATAAATACTTCAGAAGAAGAAACACAGAACTTAAAAGAACAAGCACTTCAAACAATCTCTCAAATAAGATATTCTAAAACTGGCTATTTTTGGATAAATGACAGTAATTATAAAATGTTAATGCATCCAATTTTAAAAGATTTAGATGGTAAAAATTTAAAATTTATGAAAGATAAAAACAATCAATATATGTTCCAAGAGTTTGTAACTTTGGCAAATGAGAATAAACAAGGTGGCATAGTAATGTATATGTGGCCTAAACCTGATGAAGAAGTAGCCAAAGCAAAATTTTCTTTTGTAAAAAAATTTGAGCCTTGGGATTGGATAGTAGGAACTGGTACATATTTAGATGAGGTTGATGCAAAAGTTGCAAAAATGAAAGAAAAATCAGAAGAGAGTTTGGAAATTATTGTGATTATAAGTGCAGTAATTTTTATTATTGTTTTGATTTTATTGTCATTAATTACTTTAGCTTTATCAACAAGACGTTCAAAAAATAGTACAAAAGAAGATTATGAATAAAAAGATTAATAATTTTTTATAATATTTAAATAAATAACTTATGATATATTTATGCAAAGGTTTATATAAATGGAAAAAGAAGAGTTTGAAAGGGCTGTTGATTTATTTGGTATTTTGACTAAAACTTCCAAAAAAGAATTAAAACAAAAATATTTAAAGTTATCAAAAAAATATCATCCAGATACTCCCACTGGAAGTGATGAAAAATTTCAAGAATTAAAAGAAGCCTACGAACTTTTATTAGCTTATATTGAAAATTATAGATTTAGTTTTGAAGAAGATGAGTTCAAAGAACAGTATCCATCTTTTACAAACTATAAAAATTGGAATATTTAATAAAGGAGAATTAATGTTTGATTTGCAAAAAATTAAAGATATCGTTTTAGGAACTTTAATAACTGATTCATATTGCTTAGGTTCTCATTGGATATATGATGAAAAACAATTAAAAAGTTTAAATATAAATTGGAATGAATTAAATAAAGCTTGCTCTATTTGGCATAAGGGAAAAGAAGCGGGTGAATTTACTCACTATGGAGACCAAACATATTGGTTATATGAGTTTGTTAATCAAAATAGTACTTTTGATGAAAAAGAGTATGCGAAATTTTGGCTAAAAAGAATAGATTCATATAATGGATATATAGATTCTTCTTCTAAAAATAGTATTGAAAAATTAAAAGAGGGATTAACAGTAGGTGCTGAATCTTCTGATTTTTCTATTGTTGGAAGAATCTCTTCTTTACTTTTATTATCAAAAGATAAAAATGAGTTTTTATCTAATGTAGAAAAATTTACTAAATTGACTCATAACTCTTATGATTCATTGGGTGCGACTGAGTTTTTTGCAAAGTTATTGTTAAAAGTATTAGATAAAGAGAATATTGTTGATGTAATAATATCTTTAAAAGAGACATCAAACAAAGATATTCAAAATTATATAAAAGATGCGTATGCTTCAAAAGAAGATGATACATTTGAAACAATAAGAAAATTTGGCCCAGCATGTGATACAAAAGAGTGTTTCCCTTCTGTTTTACACTTAATATTTAAATATGATAATTTAAAAGAATTGTTAATTGCAAATGCAAAAGCTGGTGGTGATTCAAGTGCTAGAGGTATGGCCGCTGCTATGATATATGTTGCAAAGAATGGATTAAATGATATTCCTATGTCTTGGTCTAAGATAAAAGTGATAATTTAGAAAAAAATCAAAAAAAATATTATTTAGAAATTCCCATTTTTTAGGCTTTTTGCGACTAAATTTATAATAATTTTGATTTTTGTACAAAAAATAGACTTAAAATACTATTTTTTATAGTATAATCATCTTACTAATATTTTTAATGTTCCTTGACAGGCAATATTCATATTCCCAAATATAAATAAAGTTGTGTAAAGGTTCATTATCAATATAATATTTAAAGGAAAAGAAATTATGCAAATTTACGTTGGGAATATGTCTTATGGGACTACTGAAGAGAGTTTAAGAGCTTTATTTGCTCAGTATGGAGAAGTTACTTCTGTAAAAATCATCACAGATAGAGAAACTGGAAGAGCTAAAGGTTTCGGTTTTATTGGAATTGAAGACAATGCAGCTGGACAAAATGCTATTGATGAATTAAACGGAAAAGAATTTGAAGGAAGAACTCTTAAAATAAATGAGGCTAAACCAAGAGAAGAAAGACCAAAAAGAAACTTTAATAACAGATACTAAGAATCTATTATTTTAAAGTCATTGGCTTTTTTTAAGAGGGTGTAATTATTTACACCCTTTTTTTATAACTCTATTTCAAGAGCTATTGGGCAGTGGTCACTTCCCATATATTCATCTAGAATATAAGCTTCTTTGATATTATCTTTTAAGTCTTCACTTACATAAAAATAATCAATTCTCCAGCCTACATTGTTTGCTCTAGCATTTGCTCTATAACTCCACCAGCTATATTTATCTTTTACATCTTTATTCATATATCTAAATGTATCAATATATCCATGTGCTAAAAAGTTTGTAATCCAATCTCTTTCCATAGGAAGGAAACCTGATGTGTTTTCATTTGCTTTTGGTCTTGCAATATCAATTTCAGTATGTGCAGTATTTACATCTCCACAAATAATTATTGAAAAACCATCTTTTCTTAGATTTTCACAATGTTCTAAAAATCTATCGTAAAATTCCATTTTATATACAAGTCTCTCTTCTTTACTTTGTCCATTTGGAAAATATACATTAAAATAAGCTACTTTTTTATCTTCAAAATTAAAGTGTGCTTCATTTATTCTACCTTCTTTTAGAATATCTACATCTAATGTATTATCACTAAAAAATGGCTCAATATCACTATATAAAGCAGTTCCAGAACGACCTTTTATACTACAAGGATTAATATGTTTAAATTTAAATTCTTTATCAAAAATTGTTTTTGGAATTTGATTTTCTTCTGCTTTTATCTCTTGTAATCCTAGAATATCAACGCTCTCTTCATCAATCCATTTTAATGCATCTTTTTTT
Organism: Arcobacter sp. CECT 8986; assembly: GCF_004116725.1. Taxonomy (NCBI): domain Bacteria; kingdom Pseudomonadati; phylum Campylobacterota; class Epsilonproteobacteria; order Campylobacterales; family Arcobacteraceae; genus Arcobacter; species Arcobacter sp. CECT 8986. The sequence goes on from NZ_PDKG01000002.1 coordinate 104,111, forward strand.
TCAACTGCTCTTATTCCATTTACATTCCACGATATAAATCTATATTTTTTCATATATTAACCTCTATTTTTTTTAATCTCAATTTTGTTATTTTTTTTTATTTCTTTTTTCATCTTTTTCTCTTCTTTCATAAAAGAGTTTGAAAAGTTATTATATTTTTGTTTTTTGAAACTATTTTTACTATCAGTAATCAAGCTATCTCCTTGACCACCATGCATATCAATTTTACCTTTTTGAGAACTAGCAAAACATAATGCTGATAAACTAAGCATTAAAAGTAGAAATCTTTTCATTTTTTTTCCTTTTTAAGTTATTAAATATCCCATAAACTGTGATAATAATCCAAAAAATCTCAATTACAAATGAGCCCAGATTAAAATGTACACATAAAGAGATTAGTAATAGTATTGCTCCTGTTAGGTTTAGTAGTTGATATAAAATAGAGTGAATTGTGCATCTATTTATTTGTAAAAGAAAATATGCACTTACTACAAAAGCCATTCCAAGAAAACCAATCCATTGAAAAATATCCATTTTATAAATAATCCTTTCTATAAATTTAATAAATTTTATATATTAATACTCAAAATAAAGTTACATTAAATAATTATTTTCTATAATTGCCACAAAAAAAAGGCCATATTTGAAATTTATTTTTTCCCTGCTTTTATCTTCTATTTTTATGTATGCTTCATCTTATAAATATAATCATATATTAATGGAAGGAAATTTTGATGTATCATACAATAAAAACAAAACAAAAAATTTAAAGTTTTTTTATAACTTAGGAATTTATCATAATATTAATAACGCAATTAAATTATCATCTTTTTGCTTTTCTACTCCTAAAGATGAGAAAGATTTAAATGTAAAAGATAAATCAAAATATAAAATTTGTGTAAGACCTAAAGAAAATGCAGTCTATATTTTAAATAAATCAAATAGATATACAAGAACAAAAAAGTTTTTAGCAAAATTAAAAAATGTAAAAATATTAGTATTAGATAAAAAAGATAATAATGTATGTACTTCTAAAGCCTCAACTTATGCTTCTATTTCAAAAAAAATAAATAGTTGTTTAAAAAACTCAAATAATATTTAATAAATTTTTATAACTAAGTATATTTTTGCTATCTTATTTTTATTTAAAGTGAGAATATGTATACAGAATTATTACTTGGACTTATAACCTTTTTTACTTCAACAATAGCTGGAGTTGTTGGACTTGGTGGCGGAATGATACTTATTGCTATTTTGCCATCTTTTTTACCAGTTAATGCACTAATTCCTGTGCATGGTCTAACTCAAATGTCAAGTAACTTTAGTAGGGCAGTTTTTGGATATAAAGATGTTCAATTTGAAGTTATTCCTAAATTTATTTTAGGCTCTTTAGTTGGTATTGCTTTAATCTCTTCTATTATTTACTATATCTCGTTAGAGTATGTTCCTTTATTTATTGGAGTTTATATTCTTCTTTCTTTATGGTCAAAAAAATTCAATGAAAAGATAAAAAGATTTGAAAGCTATTTTTTAATAGGCTTTTTTCAAACGGGTCTTTCATTAGTTGTTGGTGCTACTGGTCCTTTAACTATGACTTTATTATATAAAGATTTTGATGATAAAAATAAAGTAGTTGCAACTGCTGCTGCACTTATGGGTATAACTCATATCTTTAAAGTTTTTGTTTTTATATTTTTTGGATTTGCATTTTTTGATTATATAGGTATTCTTATATGTATGATTATTGGTGCAGTTTTAGGAAGTTATGCCGGAACTAAACTAAGAGATAAAATTGATGGTAAAAAATTTAGAAACATACTAAAAGTATTATTATCTCTACTTGCAATCAAAGTAATAGTAAGCGTATTTTTATAATAAGCTTACTATTTTCTCATTTATTCACTATATCTCATAAAAATTCTCTTTAAATTATTATTTATTTACTAAAAAACATATTTATTATTAAATATTGTATATTAAATAAACATAATGAATGATTATTTAATATATAAAAATGATACTATTTCTTATACAAACTTAAAGGATAAACGTAATGACAAGTCCTTATAGATATACGTTAGGAAATAGAACTTATAATTTTAAAAATTTAGCTGAACTTATGGCTAAAGCTACTCCAAAAAGATCAGGAGATGCACTTGCACAAGTTGCTGCATCATCTTCTCAAGAAAGAGTAGTTGCACAAATGAAATTGGCAGAAACACCACTAAAAAACTTTTTAAATGAAGCCTTGATACCTTATGAAACTGATGAGATTACTAGACTTATTTTAGATGAACATAACAAAGAAGCTTTTAGTTTAATTTCACATATGACAGTAGGTGATTTTAGAAATTGGCTTTTAAGTGATGAAACAACAACAGAAGTTATAAAAAGTGTACAAGATGGGCTTACTCCTGAAATGGTAGCAGCAGTAAGTAAAATAATGAGAAATCAAGAACTTATTTTAGTTGCAAAAAAAGCTAAAGTTGTTAAATCATTTAGAAATACTATTGGATTAGATGGAAGACTTTCAACAAGATTACAACCAAATCATCCAACAGATGATGTTGTAGGAATTGCAGCTAGTATTTTAGATGGATTATTATATGCAAATGGTGATGCAGTTATTGGAATAAATCCAGCAACTGATAATATCGCTCAAGCAACAAAACTTCTAAAACTTATGGATGAAGTTATTCAAAAGTATGAAATCCCTACTCAATCTTGTGTTTTAACTCATGTGACAAATACAATAGAAGCAATAGAAAATAAAGCTCCAGTTGATTTAGTATTTCAATCTATTGGTGGAACAGAGGCTACAAACTCAAGTTTTGGATTTAATCTAAATACATTAAAAGAAGCACAGGATGCAGCACTATCTTTAAAAAGAGGTACAGTTGGAAATAGTGTGATGTATTTTGAAACAGGACAAGGAAGTTCTCTTTCTGCAAATGCACATCATAATGTTGACCAACAAACTTGTGAAGCAAGAGCTTATGCAGTTGCTAAAAAGTTTGACCCTTTATTGGTAAATACTGTTGTTGGATTTATAGGTCCAGAATATTTATATGATGGAAAAGAGATAACAAGAGCAGGACTTGAAGACCATTTTTGTGGAAAACTTTTAGGTGTTCCTATGGGATGTGATATTTGTTATACAAATCATGCTCAAGCAGATCAAAATGATATGGATGATTTATTAACACTTCTTTCTGTTGCTGGATGTAATTTTATTATTGGAGTTCCTGGTGCTGATGATATTATGCTTAATTATCAAAGTACATCTTTTCATGATGCATTATATGCAAGGAAAGTATTAGGTCTAAAACCAGCACCAGAGTTTGAAAAATGGTTAGAAAAAATGGATATTTTTAGTGATATGAAAAATTTTATATTAAATAAAAAAATGCCTTTAGCTTTTTCTAAACCTTTAAATAATCTATTAGGAGAGATTGCATGAGTAAAACTCAAGATTGTGTAATAAAAAATAGATGGGATGTATTAAAAGAGTTTACAGAAGCTAGAATTGGCTTAGGTAGAGTTGGAGTAAATCTTCCAACAAACGAACTTTTGGCTTTTCAACTAGCCCATGCACAAGCACAAGATGCAGTACATTTACCTTTAGATGTTGATAGTTTAAGTCAAGAATTAAACTCGATGCCTATTGATTTGAAACTTCTAAATAATCAAGTAAATGAAACAGGATTAATTCAAGAAGGGTGTACTCCTATTTTATTACATTCAAAAGCACAAAATAGAAGTGTATATTTGCAAAGACCAGATTTAGGAAGAAGACTAGATGAACACTCAGTTGAACTTCTTAAAAACTTTAAAAGTGAAGATACTTCATATGATTTAGCAATTGTAATAGTAGATGGATTATCTTCTTTTGCAATTAAAGAAAATGCAGTTAAATATATAAAAAATCTAACTTCTACTTTAGCAAATGAACAAGATAGTTGGAAAATTGCTCCAATTACTATTGTTCAGCAAGGAAGAGTAGCAATTGGTGATGAAGTAGGAAGTTTATTAAATGCAAAAGCTGTCTTAGTACTTATTGGAGAAAGACCAGGCCTTAGCTCACCTGATAGTTTAGGTTTATATTTAACTTATAATCCAAAAGTTGGACTTACAGATGCATATAGAAACTGCATCTCAAATGTTAGACTTGATGGTTTATCTTATGATGAAGCAGTTAATAAATCTATGTATTTATTAAAAGAATCAAGAAGACTTCAATTAAGTGGAGTAAATTTAAAAGAAAGGACGCAAGACAATATTATAGAAAATAGCTTTGATGAAGAGAAGAATTTTTTAATTAAATAAGGGAGAGAAAATGAAAACGTTAGATAAAGATTATTTAGCAAAAAGACAATTAAAAAGAGGAACAGCAGGTTGGCTGTTATTAACAGGGTTAGGAATTTCATATGTTATTTCTGGTGATTTTGCCGGATGGAACTTTGGTATCGCTGAAGCAGGTTGGGGTGGTTTTGCAATTGCTGCTGCACTTATGGCTTTAATGTACTTTTGTTTAGTTTTATCATTAGCAGAAATGTCAGCTGCAATTCCAGCAGCAGGTGGTGGTTATAGTTTTGCAAGACAAGTTATGGGTCCAGCAGGTGGGTATTTAACTGGTCTTGCAATCTTAATTGAGTATGCATTAGCACCCGCTGCAATTGTTATTTTTATTGGTTCTGCTGTTGAAGCGTTACTTGGAATAAATGGTCCTTTAGTTTATGCAATTTTTTATGCTGTATTTATTGCTATACATTTATTAGGTGTTGGTGAAGCATTGAAAAGTATGTTGATTATTAGTGGTTTTGCAGTATTTGCAATTATTGCTACTTCATTTGCATTACTTGGTGATTTTAATGTTGCTAATTTATTTGATATAAAAGCAAGTGCAGATGCAGTTGGTGCAAATTCATTTATGCCATTTGGATGGTATGGTATTTGGGCAGCATTACCTTTTGCAATGTGGTTATTTTTAGCAGTTGAAGGTGTTCCTTTAGCAGCAGAAGAAGCAAAAAATCCAGCAAAAGATGTACCAAAAGGTATTATTGCAGCGATGGTATTTTTATTTTTCACTGCTGTATTAGTTCTATTTTTATTAGCTGGTTCTTCAAGTGCAAGTATGATTGGAAAAAGTGCAGTACCTTTAGTTGATGCATTAAATGCAACTGGAAGTACAACTTTAGCAACTGTTGTAAATGTTTTAGGATTAGCAGGTTTAATTGCATCATTTTTCTCTATTATCTTTGGATATAGTAGATTGATATTTGCTCTATCAAGAGCTGGGTATTTACCAAAATTTTTATCTTTAACAAGTAAAAGAAAAACTCCAACTTGGGCTTTAATTGTTCCTGGTGTATTAGGATTTTTAGCATCATTAAGTGGTGAGGGTGATTTAATGTTAGCAATGGCAGTTGTAGGTGCAACTATTTCATATGCTTTAATGTCTTTAAGTCATATTCTATTAAGAGTAAAAAGAAAAGATTTAAATAGACCATATAAAACTCCAGGAGGAGTAGTTACTTCTTCTATTTCATTAATTTTAAGTTTAGTTGCATTAACTGGTGTTTATGCATTTGACCCAAGAGCATTTAACTATACATTAATTATCTATGCAATAGGGGCATTATATTACTTCTTTTATAGTAAAAATTCACTTGTTGCGAAAACAGCAGAAGAAGAGTTTGCTATGCTAGAACAAGCAGAGAGTGAACTTGAAGCTGCATAAAAAATAAGAGATTTTTCTCTTATTTTTTATTTAAAATACATTTATATTACACTTTTACCCCACCTTAGTATGTTAAAGTTTTTCAACTACATATAAGGAGAGAAGAATGCTTTCAGAAATCAATGATTTTTTGAATAACTTAATCTGGGGTAATATCTTAATCTATTTACTTCCACTATTAGGTATATTTTTTACAGTAAGTTCGAGATTTGTACAATTTAGATATTTTTTTAAAATGTTTAATATTTTAAGAGATACAGTTCATGATAAAGAGGGACATATTAGTTCTTTTCAAGCACTAATGCTAAGTGTTGCTGGACGTGTTGGTGGTGGTAACATCGCAGGTGTTGCCGTTGCAATTACTTTAGGTGGTCCAGGTGCAGTTTTCTGGATGTGGATAATTGGTCTAATTGGAATGAGTACTAGTTTTTTTGAGTGTTCTTTAGCTCAACTTTATAAAGAAAAAGATGGTATTGATTCTAATGTATATAGAGGTGGACCAGCATATTATGTAACAAAAGCATTGGGACAAAGATGGTTAGGTATTATTATTTCTATATTACTTATGATTACTTTTGGTTTTGCTTTTAATGCAACACAATCTTTTATTATTACTACCTCTTTTGAATCTTCATTTTCTATTCCTACTTGGGTAACTGGTATTGCCTTAACTTTAGTTTTTGGTTTTGCAGTTTTTGGAGGAATTAAAAGAATTACAAAAATTTCTGAAGTTATTGTTCCTATTATGGCATTAGGATATTTATTAATTGCAGTAGTTGTTATTGGACTTAATGTATCAGAAATTCCATCTTTAATCTCTTTAATTGTTAAAGAAGCATTTACACCAAGTTCAGCAATTGCTGGTGGTTTAGGTGCAGTTATTTTACAAGGTGCAAAAAGAGGAATGTTCTCAAATGAAGCAGGTCTTGGTTCAGCACCAAATGTTGCAGCAGTAGCTTATGTTGCACACCCAGTACAACAAGGTATTGTTCAATCTTTTTCTGTATTTATTGATACAATTATTCTTTGTTCTTGTACAGCATTTATTATTCTTCTATCTGGTGTTTATACTCCTGGTATTTCTGGAGTTGATGGAGTTTTATTAACTCAAAACTCTTTAATTGAACATATTGGACCATTAGGTGGATATTTTGTAACTATTGCACTATTTTTATTTGGTTTTTCTTCAATTTTATATAACTATTATTTAGCAGAAAATTCACTAAACTTTTTCTCAAGAGGTAACAAATTATACTTTACACTATTTAGAGTATTTGTTGCAGGACTTATTATTTGGGGTTCTTTACAAGATTTAGGTTCTATTTTCTCATTTGCTGATTTATCTATGGGATTATTAGCAGTTATTAATATGATAGCAATTGCACTATTATATAAACCTGCTCTAAGACTTATCAAAGGTTATGACAGACAAATAAAAGAGGGTAAAACTCCAGTATTAAGATATAACGATTATCAAGAGTTTAAAATTGATAAAAATACTTGGAAAGAGATAGTTGATAATATCAACGATAAAAAAAATGAAAAGTAAGAGATAACTCTTACTTTTTATTACTTCATAAAAAGCTACATTTTCTCATATATAACTGAAATATTATTAAAAAGTTTGCTACAATACATTAGTTTTTATTATCAAGGATTTTTATGTTTACTAAAGAAGGAATACCTTTTTTTACGATTATTATGCCTTTTTTATTTGTTATTTTTATATCTTTTTTTGCAACTTCGTACTATTTAAAACTCTCAGAAGAGAACTTTTATGAAGATATGAAAGAGTATAGAACTGTATATATTAATCAAAATAAAACAACTGATGAGGTTAAAAGATTAGTACAAAACTTAGATAAAAAGCATAAACAAAGACAGCAAAAATTCAAAGATTTTATGAAAATTTTGACATTAATAGTTGTAGTAACAATGGCTATTTTCTCATTTATTATGGTATCTATTATAAATGATGTTGTCATAAAATATAAAAGACAAGTTTTAAATAAAGAGAAAAAACTAGAAAAACTAAACTCAACACTATCTGAAAAAGTAAAAGCGGGTATTCAAGAAGCAAAAAGAAAAGATAAAACAATTTTAGAACAATCAAGACTTGCAAGAATGGGAACTATGCTTAGTATGATTGCTCACCAATGGCGACAACCTTTGACTCAATTATCAGTTGTTTTAATGGAGTTAGAAGTTGCTACAAGATTAAAAAAAGTAAATGACAAACACATTTTAGACTCTGTTGAAAAAAGTGATAAGATGATAGAATTTATGTCAAATACAATAGATGATTTTAGAAACTTTTATAAACCAAATAAGAAAAAAGAGCATTTTTTTGTTATGGATGCTTGTAATAAAGCTATAAATTTAATAAATGCAACACTAGACCATGGCGCAATTACTTTAAATATAGAAAATAAAAATGATAAATTAATATATGGTTATGCAAGTGAATATTCTCAAGTGATTTTAAATCTTTTGGCAAATGCAAGTGATATTTTAGTTGAAAGAGAGATAAAAAATCCAAAAATAGATATAATAATCGAGTATGAAAATAATTATAGTATCGTAACTATAAAAGATAATGCTGGTGGAATAAAAGAAGAGAATATGGATTTAGTTTTTGACCCATATTATACAACAAAAGATTCAACTAAAGGAACAGGTTTAGGATTGTATATCTCTAAACTTATTATTGAAAAAAATATGAGAGGACATTTAGTAGTCTCAAATAGTAGTGAAGGTGCTGTTTTTAAAATTTCAATAATGGATGAAAAAAATGGATGATAGATTATTAAAAGAGTTAAAACATATACCAATTTTATGTGTTGAAGATGAAGATGGAATTAGACAAAGTATAGTTCAAACACTTCAATACTACTTTGATGAAGTTTATGAAGCCCAAGATGGGAATGAGGCTTTTGAGTTATACGAATATTATAAACCTAAAATAGTTTTGACAGATATACAGATGAAAAACTGTGATGGAGTTGAGTTAGTAAAAAGAATAAGACAACTTGATAAGGATGTAACGATATTTGTTCTTACAGCTTATTCTAATGAAGAGTATCTTTTAGATTTAATAAATTTAAACATCAATCACTATATTTTAAAACCTTTAAATTTAAAAAAATTAAATGAAGCATTATTAAAATATCTTGATAAAGATTTAAAACCTATTGAGTTATGTGAAGGTTTGGTTTTAGATATAGAAAAAAGAGAAGTTATTTATAATAACGATGAAATAATATCTTTAAGAAAAAGAGAAAAAGATTTTTTACAACTTCTAGTAAAAAGAAAAAACTCAATAGTTACATATGAACAAATAGAACAAGAACTTTGGCTAGAAAAAGAGATGACAACCCATGCTTTAAAATCTTTTATTAAAGATTTACGTTCAAAACTGCCTATAAATATTATAAAAAATGTCCCACAAGAAGGTTATACTTTAGCAAAAGAATGCCAATAAAAAAAATATACACTTTTTATATACTTTTATAATATATGCTTCTAAAAATTTTTATATAAAGAGGATGTTATGGCAGAAAATTTTAGAATTGAACATGATTTTCTAGGTGAAAAACAAATAGATGAAAATTGTTATTATGGAATTCAAACTTTAAGAGCAAAAGAGAATTTTGATATAACAAAAACAACTCTATCTTTATTTCCTAATTTTATTAAATCACTTGCAAAAGTTAAAAAAGCTTGCGCACTTACAAACTTTGAGTTAGGTGATTTAACATTAGAGCAAAAAGATGCAATAGTTCAAGCTTGTAATGAGATTATTGATGGGAAATTTCATGACCAGTTTATTGTTGACCCTATTCAAGGTGGAGCTGGAACTTCAACAAATATGAATGCAAATGAAGTTATTGCAAATAGAGCATTAGAAATATTAGGTCATCCAAGAAGTGCTTATGATATCATTCATCCAAATAATCATATTAATATGAGTCAATCTACAAATGATGTTTATCCAACAGCAATAAAATTAACTTTATATGAATTAATCTATAAATTAAAAGACTCACTTAGATTTTTAAGAGACTCTTTTCATGATAAATCAGTAGAGTTTAAAGATGTTCTAAAAATGGGTAGAACTCAACTTCAAGATGCAGTTCCAATGACATTAGGACAAGAGTTTCAAACATTTGCAGTTATGATTGATGAAGATATTTTTAGATTAAGAGAAGCACAAGCACTTTTAAAAGAAGTAAACTTAGGTGCAACTGCAATTGGAACAGGAATAAATACAAAAAAAGAGTATCAAAAGAAAGTTATTAATCATCTAAGAGATGTAACTGGAGTTGATTATGAAAGTGCTGGAGATTTAATAGAAGCAACACAAGACACGGGAGTTTTTGTGCATATTTCTGGTATACTTAAAAGAGTTGCAATTAAAGTTTCAAAAATTTGTAATGACTTAAGATTATTAAGTTCAGGTCCTAGAGCTGGATTTAACGAAATCAATCTACCTAAAATGCAACCAGGAAGTTCAATCATGCCAGGAAAAGTAAATCCTGTAATTCCTGAAGTAGTAAATCAAGTAGCTTTTGAGGTAATTGGAGCAGATTCAACTATATCAATTGCTTGTGAGGGTGGACAACTTCAACTTAATGTTTTTGAGCCATTAGTAGCATATAAATTAATGAATTCAATAAATATGATGAGAAGAGCATTTTATTCACTTGGTGATAAATGTGTAAAAGGTATTACTGCAAATGAAGATGTTTGTATGGAATATATCTTAAACTCTGTAACACTTGTAACTTGCTTGAATCCTATTTTAGGTTATGAAAAAAGTTCAGCAATTGCAAAAGAAGCATTAGCAACAAATAAAAGAGTATATGATCTTCTTTTAGAAAAAGAACTATTTACAAAAGAAGAGTTAGATGAATTACTGCATCCAAAAAATATGGTAAATAATTATGAAAGAAAGGACGATTAATGAAAGTAACTATTATCAATACTGGTGGGACTTTTAACAAAAGATATAATCCAATTAAAGGGCAACTTGAAGTTCCATCTGATAATATAGCTTTAGATAAGATTGTAGCTTCATGCCACAATGTAGATTTTGAGATAGTAAATGTAGTATCAAAAGATAGCTTAGATATGACAGATGAAGATAGACAAGTTATTTGTGATGCTATTAAAAATACGCAAAATGATAATATTATTATAATTCATGGAACAGATACTGTTCATTTGACAAGTGCATTAATAAAAGAAGAAAAAATAGCTAAAAAAATTGTATTTACAGGAGCTATGGTTCCAATGAGTATAGATACAGTTGAAGCTACTATGAACTTCTCTCAAGCATTAGGATTTTTAAGTGCAAATGTAGAAAATGGTACTTATATTTCAATGCATGGAGTTGTAGTTGACTCTTCTAAACTTGTAAAAAATAGAGAATTAGGACAATTCTTAATTCAAAACTAATTATAAAATAAGAGGTTTTCCTCTTATTTTTACTTTTTTTCTCAACAAATAACTCTAAATTTGCTTTTTAAAATTAAAATAACTTAACTTTGGGTAAAATCACGAAAACTAAATATAGGATATTTTTTATGGCAATTTATACATGTGGACATACTACTCCTGATTCAGATTCTATCTGTTCAGCGATTTCATTAGCTTATTTATTAAATAAAATAGGAAGAGATGCTATTCCTGCAAGACAAGGACCAGTTAGCCCTGAGACTCAATTTATCTTAGATAGATTTGGTTTTGAAGCACCTGAACTTAAAACTGAATTTGCTGGATGTGAACTATTTATCACTGATTATTCAGATAGAGGACAAGCTCCAAAAGATTTAGATGCAGCAACAGTTGTTGGTATTGTTGACCATCATAAATTAGGTGATATTACAACTTCTACACCTTTAGAGTGTTGGATTAGACCTGTTGGATGTACAAATACAATTGTAAAAGAGATGTATGATTTTCATGGTGTTGAAATTCCTGCAAATATTGCTGGTGTTATGATGTGTGCAATTTTAAGTGATACAGTAATCTTTAAATCACCAACATGTACAGAAACTGATATTAAAGCAGTAAGAGAGTTAGCTGCTATTGCTGGTGTTGAAGATTTTGGTGCAGTTGGAATGGAAATGTTTAAAGTTAAATCAGCAGTTGAAGGTGTTCCTGTAAGAGATTTAATTTTAAGAGATTATAAACCATTTGATATGCATGGAAGTGCAGTTGGAATTGGTCAATTAGAAGTTATTGATTTAGCTATTTTTGATGAAGTAAAAGATGAATTACAAGCTGATTTAGATAAATTAAGAGAAGAAAATAATTTACATACTGCTTGTTTATTACTTACAGATATTATGAAAGAAGGTTCTGAAGTATTAGTTTCTTCAACAGATTCATCTGTATTTGAAAAAGCATTTGACGTAAAACTTGAAAACAATAAAGTTTGGTTAGATGGTTGTTTATCAAGAAAAAAACAAATTATTCCTTTCTTAGAACCTGCATTCGCATAGTCTTTAAAAGATAGCATTTTTTGCTATCTTTTATTTTTATTCTTATTATTTTTAAGGCTTATTATTATGGAAATTTTTACTGATATTACTCTATCTTGGGTAATTTTCCTAGTTGTAGCTGGTTTTGTAGCTGGTTATATCGACTCTATTGCCGGTGGTGGAGGAATGATTCAAATTCCAGCACTTCTTTTTATGGGAATATCTCCTGTTCATGTTTTAGCTTCAAATAAAGTAGCAAGTTTTTTTGGTGTATTGATGGCAACAATAAAGTACGCTACAAGTAAAAAAATATCTTGGTATATTGTGTTTGTTGCAATTCTTCCTTGTCTTGTGTTTTCTTATATTGGAAGTTCATTGGTTATGTTTTTATCTGATGAAACTATTAAGTGGGCTATATTAATAGCTATTCCAGTTGCTCTTGCTTTTTTACTAAAAAAAAGTAAAAAAATAAAAAAAGATAAAGAAGAAGTAACAAAAAAAAGAATTATTCTTTCAACTGCCCCAATTGGGTTTTATGATGGATTATTAGGGCCTGGAACTGGAACATATTTAACAATCTCTATGAAAAAGTTTTTGAGTTTGGATTATTTGACTGCAACTGCATCAACTAAACCTTTGAATTTTGCTACAAATGTTGGAGCTGCGATTGCTTTTATTTTTGCAGGAAAAGTTCTTTGGGCTGTTGCTTTACCAATGGGATTAGCAAATGTTGCTGGCTCTTATGCTGGAAGTCACTTTGCTATAAAAGGTGGAGAAGAGTTTATAAAAAAAGTGCTTATTTTTGTACTTATTTTCATGCTTGTAGGAAATATAATTAAAATATTTGTGTCGTAATTTATAAGAAATAATATGGCAGAACAATTAAAAAATGTATATACAAAAGAGTACATAAATAACTTAGCTTCTAAAATAAAAGAGAATTATAGTAGCTTTGATATAGAAAATTTTACAAAAGATATATTTTGTGATAGTTGGGATAGATTAGAACTAAAAATGCGTATGAGGCATATTGCTATTACTCTTAACTTTTATCTTACTATTTCATATAAAAATCAAATTGAGATATTAAAAATAGTTTCAAAAGATTTTGACTCTTTTGAGGCTATGTTTTTTCAAGATTTTGTGGAAGTTTATGGTCTTGATGATTTTGATACTTCAATGCAAGCACTTGAAGTTTTTACTATTGATTCAAGTAGTGAATTTGCAATTAGAGCTTTTATTTTAAAATATGAAGATAAAACAATGTCTCAAATGAAAAAGTGGGCAAAAAGTTCAAATGAACATATAAGAAGATTAGCAAGTGAGGGTTGTAGACCTAGACTTCCTTGGGCTGTTGCTTTACCTAACTTTAAAAACAATCCTACAAAAGTATTTGAAATCATAGAACTTCTTAAAAATGATAAAAGTAAGTATGTACAAAAAAGTGTAGCAAACAATCTTAATGACATCTCAAAAGATAATCCACAACTTGTAATTGAGTTTGTAAAAAATAATCTTGGAACTTCTTTTAAACTTGATTGGATATGCAAACATGCAAGTAGAACTCTACTTAAAAAAGCGGATGAAAAAATATTAAAGTTATTCTCATTTGGAGATATAGAGCATATAAATATTTCAAATTTTGTTTATGATAAACTTGTAAATATTGATAATTATTTAAACTTCTCTTTTGAACTTAATTCTTTTGAGCAAATAGGAAATGTAAGAGTCGAATATATAATATATTATTTAAAATCAAATAACACACACAATAAAAAAGTTTTTATGATAAGTCAAAATGAGATAAAATTAAAAAATAAGAAGTTTTCTAAAAAACAGAGTTTTAAAAATATGACTACAAGAAAACACTATTTAGGAAAACACTATATTTCTATTGTTATAAATGGAAAAGAGATGATAAAAAAGGAATTTATTCTAAAATGACACCAGCAGTAAATGTATTAAAAAAAAATAAAATAAAATATGAATTACACAAATATGAACATGACCCAGATAATACAGATTTTGGGAAAGAAGCAGTTGAGAAACTAAAGTTAAATGCACAACAAGTATTTAAAACACTTTTAGTTGAATTAGCACCAAAAAAACTTGCAGTTGCAGTTGTACCTGTATCAAATCAATTGAGCTTAAAAAAAGTAGCTTCAGTTTTAGGTGAAAAAAAAGCAGTTATGGCAGATAAAGAAGAGGCTTCAAAAGTTACGGGATATTTACTTGGTGGAATTTCTCCTTTAGGACAGAAAAAAAGACTTCCAACTGTAATAGATGAGATTGCTTTCTCTTTTGATACTATTTATATTAGTGGTGGAAAAAGAGGTTTAGATATAGAACTAAATGCAAACGATTTACAAAAAATATTAAATGCTAAAAAAGAAGATATTAAAGCATAAATTAAACTTAATTTAAATATCTAATTTTTATAGTAATTTTAAAACTTATTTAAAAGTAACTATAGTTAAGTAAGAATAAATTATTTATACATAATTTTTTATAATCTACTTAAAAAGGAAAGACTATGGCTACTAATGATATAGAAGCTGTATGCTCACAGCTTCTTACAAAAGATGACTTAAAAATCACAGACGAGTTTTTCAATCAGATAAAAGATAATAAAGTCGTAACTCAAATATCGAAAAATGACAAAGTAAACTGTATTAAGATTTTTTCTGAAAAACAGTTATATTTATCTTTACTAACTCCAATTTTGCATGATATTGGATTTGAGATTATTGATGAAGTTACTTATAATATTTCAAACAAATCTGAAACTATTTATGTAAGTAGATTTAATCTTTATGTTGAAGATGATACAAAACTACAAACTGCAAAACAGAATTTAGAAAAAGTAATTACAGATTACTTAAAAGATGACTCAATAAAACACTCAAAGATTTTTTCTCTTGTATTATTAGAAAATTTTGATATTAGAAAAATACATCTTTTAAAAGCCTTTATTGAATATATAGACCAAGTTGTATTGACTATTAATACAGAAACAATTTTAAATACTTTGACAACACATCATAAGATAACAAATCAATTTTTAGAGTACTTTTTAGTTAAATTTGACCCAGAATATAAAGGTAAAAGAGAAGATACTTTAAATGATTTAGCAAAAGATATTCAAAGTAGTATCAAAACTATTCCTCAAATAATGGATGACAAGATATTAAAACTTACATTCTCTTTTTTACAAGCTCTTTTAAGAACAAACTACTTTCTAAAAAATGAAACAATAGCTTTTAAAATAGATACAAAATGTTTTTCTGAAAGTCTAAAAGGTTTACAACCAAACTTAGAAAACTTTATTTACCATCCAGAGTTTTATGGAGTTCATTTAAGAATGAGTAAAATTTCAAGAGGTGGATTAAGATGGAGTGATAGACATGAAGATTATAGACAAGAAGTAAAATCTTTGATGATTACTCAAGAGGGTAAAAACTCTATTATTATTCCTGATGGTTCAAAAGGTGGATTTGTAATAAATAAAGACTCACTAGATGTAACAAAAGAGTATTTTGAACATATATACTCTTTATATATCAATGCAAACTTAGATTTGGTTGATAATATGATTGATGGAAAAATAGTAAGAAATGAAAAAATAATTGCTTATGATGAAGATGATGCATATTTTGTAGTTGCAGCAGATAAAGGAACAGCTTCTATGAGTGATGTTGCAAATAGTATCTCAATACAAAGAGGCTATTGGTTGGGTGATGCATTTGCAAGTGGTGGAAGTAATGGATATGGACATAAAGATTTAGGAATTACCGCAAGAGGTTCTTTGATGTCAACAAAAAGATTCTTTTTAGAAAAAGGAATTGATATTTATAAAGACTCAATCACAGTTATGGGACTTGGTTCTATGAGTGGTGATGTTTTTGGTAATGGAATGATAGAATCAGATAAATTTAAACTACTTGCAGCAATAGGACATAAAGAGATTTTTATTGACCCAAATCCAAATTTAAAAGAGAGTTTTGAAGAGAGAAAAAGACTATTTTATTCAAAACAAGCAAGTTGGCGAAACTATGATAAAACTAAGATATCAAAAGGTGGAGGAGTATTTTTACGAAGTGAAAAAGAGATAGAATTAACTCCTGAAATCAAAAAGCTAATAGGTGTTAGTAAAAAAACACTAAGTGGTGAAGAATTATGTGTAAAACTTCTTACTATGAATGTAGACTTACTTTTTAATGGTGGAGTTGGAACTTATGTAAAAGCAAGTGATGAAAATAGTATAGATATTGGTGATAAACAAAATGAAGCAGTAAGAGTTGATGCTAGTGATATTAAAGCAACTATTGTTTGTGAGGGTGGAAATCTAGGATTTACTCAAAAAGCACGAATTGAGTATGCTTTAAGTGGAGGAAGAATAAATTTAGATGGAATAGATAATGCTGGTGGAGTTAATACTTCAGACCACGAAGTAAACCTAAAAATCTTACTAAATACTTTAAAAAATCAAAATGTTCTTTGCGAACAAGAGAGCAAAAACACGTTAAATAGTCTAACAGACCAAGTAGTAAGCTTAGTTTTGGAAAATAACTATAATCAAGCTTTGGCTATTTCACTTGATGAAAAGTTTTCAAGAAAAAATCAACAAGCATTTTTAAAAGCAATTGAAGTATTAGAAGAGAACGTTGAAGCTTTTAATAGAACTGATTTTTATATTCCAAAAAATGAAAATATAAATGACATAGTGGATATAAATGGCTCAATTGTAAGACCAATATTAGGCTCACTAATATCATATTCAAAAATCTTCATAAAAAAGGTTTTATTGGATTCTAGTTTGATACAAGAGCAATTTGCATTACAATATTTATATAAATATTTCCCAAAGTCATTTGTGGGAGCTTATGAGCATGAAATACTTTCACATCCTTTGAAAAAAGAGATTATTGCTACAAAAATTGCAGATATAATTGTAAACTCTCAAGGGTGTACTTTTATATCTGATTTTGCGAAATTAGGCAAAGATAAATTTGTAAAAAAAATAAAAGCATATTTGATTGTAAAACAACTATTTGGTTCAAAAGATATAAGAGAAAAAATATATTCTCAAGATTATATTTTGGATGTTGATAAACAGTATGAACTTATAGTAAAACTTGAATATATATTATATACAAGTACAAAATGGATGCTAAAATATCTAAGAAAAAATCAAATAGATTCAAATCATATAATAGACCATAAAACAGAACTTTTCTCATTTTTAGCACAAGTACATACTCAAAATATAGAAGTTATCATAAAAGGTGATGATGAGTTTAATCTATTTTATAGTGTGATAGATTATCTAAGATTTGCAGTTGCTGCTATTGTAATTCAAGAAAATACTCAGCACTCATTTAAAGATGTGATAATTGTATTTTATCAATTAATCCATGAGTTTAATATCTTAGAAATTATTTTATATCTAAATAAAATAAAAATTCATTCTAAAACAGATATCACTTTAAGAAATCAAGCTTTACAGTTTATTGATCATATTGTTGTATTTTATACAAAAAAAGTATTAGAATTTAAAAGAGTAAATGAACTGCCAGAAGATGCCTTTACTAATTTCATAGCAAATGAAAAAGAGACCTTTTATAAGTTGAGAGAACACCTTGATGTGTTTATCACAAAAGAGGAAAAAGAGATAAAAGATATAGTTGTTACAGTAAACCAACTTATGGTTTCTACTGTATAATATAAAAAAGAAATATTAGTAAAACTTTAAAAAGTATCATAAGTTTAACTTATGAGTTTTTAATTAAGAATTATTAGTTATAGTATAAGTAATAAGAAAAAGGAGTAGGATTATGAGAACACAAGATGATGAATTATCAATGCACAAAATTGAAGATTATGACAATCATGAATCAAAAGGTAAAAGAAATACAATTAGAACTGTAATAGCAATAGGTATTATAATAGGTGCTATTTATGCAGTATTTAAATACAATTATAGTGAAGTGTCAGACTATGTAGGTACACAAGATAATCCAGGAATAGTTCCAACTAAAAACTAAAATTAGATATGAATTTTTCTGAATTTTTTGAATATCATTTAAATACAAAACACTCATATTTTTCTGTACGAAACTACCCAAATAGATTAAGTTGGGAAAATCAACCTATGGTTTTTAAAACTTATGATATGTACGAAAAATATGAGTTAAATACTGATATTTTAAATCATAGCTTTTTATATTATATCGCTGGATTAAATGCAAAAAAAACTTATCCAGGAGTTGAATATTATCTTAGGATGAATCCAAGTGCAGGAGCACTATATCCAAACGAAATATATTTTCAAAGTAGAAATAATAAAGATATAAAAGATGGAATATATCATCTTGATATTGTAAGTATGAGTATTACACTGCTTTGTTCAATTAAAGATGAGGGAATAGAAAAAGATATTGGAATTGATTTTCAAGTGGATGGGTTTATCTTTTTTATCTCTTCTTTATATTATCGTTCTTCTTGGAAGTATAAAAATAGAGCTTTTAGATACTGTTTACTTGATGGTGGACATATATTAGGAAGTATGGAAGCTAGTTGCTATTTATATGATAAAAGCTACACTATTTTGTATGATTTTGATAAAGAGAGTTTAAATAAAAAATTTGGTTTTAAAAATGAAGAGTTTTTTCAAAGTTGTGTAATAGTAGGTGAGGTTACTTCAAAAGAAGTAGAGCAAATAAACCTAGATATAAAAAATGTAGATGGTACATACTTTTTTGAAGAAAATGAGTTAATACAAAATGCTTATACAGATTCATTAAAAATAACTCAGGCAAAAAAAGAGAAATCAAAACCATCTTTTTACTATGATAAAGATAGATTTAAAAACACAATTTTTAAAAGACGTTCAATTAGAGGCTTTTCAAAACAAGCAATAAAAAAAGAGGAGTTTTTTAAAATCCTTGATATTTTAAATGAGCCTGTTACTAGTGATTGTGATGAAAAGCTTGATATTTATTGTGTAATAAATAGAGTCAAAGGTATGCCTTTGGGACTGTTTAAAACAATTGATTATATAAAAAAAGGTGATTTTATAAATCAAGCAGGATATTTGTGTTTAGAACAAGATTTGGGTAAAGATAGTGCAGTTACTTTTTTCATTACTTCAAAGGGCAAAAATTATCAAGCTTTATATCAAAAAGCTGGCTTAATAGGACATAGATTATATCTAGCTGCTAATTATTTGGGTTATGGATGTAGTGGAATAGGTGCTTATTATGATGATGAGGTTTGTACTTTTATAGAAGATAATACGATGGTATTATATGCACTTGCAATTGGGAACTAAGCTTTAAAGCCTAGTTCTCATTTGAGTTCATCATCCAAATAGAAAAAATATCAATATAGTTCCAAAAAGATTGTTTTAGTTCATCTGAAATATCAATTTCACTAAGAACAATAGCATAACTCTCAAGCCAAATTCTTCTTGCTTCTTGATTGATTTTAAAAGGACTATGTCTTGCAGCCATCATTGGTGCGCCTCTTTTTTCATTGAAATATTTTGGTCCACCACAAATTTGTATAAAAAAATCTGCAGAGTGCTCTTTTGCTTTTTCAA
Source organism: Arcobacter sp. CECT 8986 (assembly GCF_004116725.1). Lineage (NCBI taxonomy): Bacteria > Pseudomonadati > Campylobacterota > Epsilonproteobacteria > Campylobacterales > Arcobacteraceae > Arcobacter > Arcobacter sp. CECT 8986. The sequence continues at coordinate 123,936 of NZ_PDKG01000002.1, forward strand.
AGCCTTCATCTGTTGGAGGGAAAAGTCCTCTAATATTACTTTGTCTTAATAAATCATAATGGTCTGAAACCATCTTTCTCATTCCATCTTCACCAAGAACTTTAAGAAGTTGTGGATTTGGTAAGTTTACAGGAGGTCTTGTACCAAATTGTGCAGGAGTTATATCATATTGCATTAAGTGCCTTTTATTTTTTATGAAAATATAGCAAGTAAATAGTTGTAAAAAAAGAAGAAAATTGATTAGCTTAAAAATTTAATATTAATATTATGAAAGAGTTATAAACTAAGAGAAAACTCTTAGTTTAAATAGTTACTTTTTTTATCTTCAGTATCTAATTCTTGTCCTATCTCTTTATATTTTTCAAAATAGTATTTTACAAATGCATTTATTTTTTCATCAACTGGCATAAAGTATTTTCCCTCTTTTATTGCAAATTGGTTTAAAAATAGAGTTGCATCTTTTTTATCAAGATAGTGTTTTGCTAAATTTGTATAGTTTTGAATATACCATTTTTTTAATTCAGCTTTTTTCTCATCACTTAAATCTATTTGTAAGTGCTCATCTTTAAAGTTTAGAACTTTTGTACTAAATAGAGCATTTAAGTGAATTAGTCCTTCACAATAGTATGGTTGAACTTCATCAACTTCCATCCATCCTATAAGTCCTACTGCTCTTTTTACTAAATCAATTAGTACTTGTTCTTCAAGCTCTTTTTCATCATCTGATTCATCACAAAAAAATGATATAAGACCACCAGTAGTTGCTTTAAACTCTTCTATATTTTTAAAGTTACCAGTTTTATTCATTGTAGCTTCTGTTTCATCATCGCACCATAAAATATGTCCATATTCATGACCAATAGTACTAATATCATAAACTTGATGCCATTTTTGAGTCTCATTAAATAAAAACTCTCTATCTTTTTTAAGAAGTTCTTGTCCAAATATTTCTCTACTTAATTTTAAGAAAGGTTTTGCTCTACTTGTTTGAAGTATTTCATCTGAAAATGCGAAGATTTTTTTACCTTCTTCTTTACTTACTATCTCATCATTTGGAACAACTTGAGCAGAAAATAGTCCATTGAATTCTGCACCAAAAAATAGTGCTGGTCGTCCAATATAAAGTTGTACCTTATCAAGTGATTTTAGTGAGAAATTATAGATATTTTCATACTTTTTATTTGGCTCAAAACTACTATAAATTTTCTCAAAAGCTGATTTTATTTTGTTTACTCTATTTTCATTTTTTGCAAAAGTTGGATTTGTAAGTCTTATATCCCACTCTAAAGCAACAGCTTTTCTAAAGTGGTCTTCATAATACTCTAATGGGTGTCCAATTTGAATTGGAGTTTTTATTTTCATCCAAGCTCTATCAACATCAGCCCATTTTTCTACAAGATTATTTGTGTCTTGCTCGCTAAATGCTTTTACAAGTGCTTGAATATATAAAACATAATCCCATTTTTGATTGTATATTTCATCTTCATGTTCTATTAGTCTATCTGCAAAGTTTTCTAGTGCATCAACTACTTCTGTTACTTCTTTTTTAAATGCATCAATATAAGCTTTTGATTTATATTTATCTTTATCTTCAACTAAAGCAGAATAGCATCTATCTGCTATTTCTCCTCCATGACCTAAATCAAAAAGTTTTTCATTTTCTAAGTATTCAAAAACTTTAGTTTCATCTCCGTCAAACTTTTCAAGTAGTTGTTTGTTTGTTTTATTAATAATAAGTGCAGTCCATGAACTTTGCCATTTACTCATAGCTTTTCCTACACTATAAACTCCATTGAATACTTCTTTATAAAAAGGAGTTAATAATTTTTCATCATCAATAAATTCTATAAGTTTTAGGTGTCTATCTTCCCAGAATTTTTTTACAAAAATGTATGCTTTTTCTTGAAGTTCAATGATTTGTTTTTCATCTTTTTGTAGTTTTTTTAGTACTTGAACTAAAGAGTCATCTCTTAAGTTTACTAATCTAGTAATTAGTGCAAATCTTAGATTGTCATCTAATGTTAAACCTAACTCTTTTGCAAAATCATCTATTATTGTAAGTTTATCAAACTCTTTGTCTTCTAAATAAGTTATTAATTTGTTTGTGTTGTTTTTTTGTTCTTCTAAAAATTGATATATTTTTTCAACATCTTTTAAAAATTGGTTTTCACTCATATAAATCCTTTGTTTATAGATTTTGTAAGTCTATCTAGTTTAATCTTTATTTTTTAATAAGTAGGAGAAAAATAGCGAAGTAGATTATACTTCACTATTAAATAAGCTTGCTTTGTTTTTAAGTAGAAATGATACTGTTAAAATTGCTAAAAATATTAATGGAATAATAACTTCACCTAAACTACTATTTGAACTATAATGCGAATATGAAGCAAATAAAAAATCTAATGTAAAACCTGCATATGCTAAATCTCTAATTCCATCTAATCTTGATGGAAGTAAAAGCATCGCGGCTCCTATAATTTTCAAAACACCTAAAGCAGTAAAGAAGTACAAAGGATAGCCTAATTCATTTGCTATCTTTATTACAGAGTCTAATAATAATATGTCTACTGCCCCACCGACAAAACCTGCAATAATTACAACAATTAATGTTGAAATAATATACACTTTTCTTAACATAAACTTCCTTTGGCAGTAGTATATAAAAAAAAAGATTATTTCTAATTTAGCAATTATATTAATCTTAAATTTTAAAGAAAAAAATCTTATAATTTAGCACTTTGTCTATAAAAGTGCTAATTTGTTTAAAAACTTTAGCCAACTTTTATAAAGATTTGATAAAATTATTTCGAAAGTTTAAAAAAATATATAGGAGAAATTATGGCAAAACATCAATTTCAGACAGAAGTAGGTCAATTACTACATTTAATGACTCACTCTTTATATTCAAATAAAGAGATTTTTATAAGAGAACTTGTATCAAATGCAAGTGATGCAATAGATAAATTAAACTATTTAAAATTAACAGATGACAATATGAAATCAAAACTTCCAGAAGATTGGAAGGGTGAAATCAACATTGCATTTGACGAAGATGATAAGTCAATTACAATCGTTGATAATGGTATTGGTATGAATGAAGAAGATTTAATCGCTTCAATTGGTACAATAGCAAAATCAGGAACAAAATCATTTGTTGAAGCACTTACAGGTGATGCTAAAAAAGATAGTAACCTAATTGGACAATTTGGTGTAGGTTTTTACTCTGTATTTATGGTAGCATCAAATGTTGATGTTATTTCTAAAAAAGCAGGTGAAGAGCAAGCTTACAAATGGTCAAGTACAGGAACAGGTGATTTTGATATAGTTCCAGTTACTAAAGAATCAAATGGTACTGTTATTTATATCAAATTAAAAGATGAAGAAACAAGTGAATTTGCTTCAAAACCAAGAATCCAAAATATTATTGAAAAATACTCAAATCACATCGCTTATCCAATTTTCTTAAACTACCAAGAAGAAGTTGAAGAAGAGTTAAGTGAAGAAGATAAAAAAGCTGGAAAAGAAGCTAAAAAAACTAAAGAGAAAAGACATGAGCAAATAAATGCAGCAACTGCACTATGGACTCAACCAAAATCTAAGTTAAAACAAGAAGATTATAATGAGTTTTATAAATCAATTTCTCATGATTCACAAGACCCAATGGCAACTATTCATACAAGAGCAGAGGGTGTAAACGAATATACAACACTATTTTATATTCCAAAAACTGCACCAATGGATATGTATAGAGCTGATTATCAACCAGGTGTTAAATTATATGTTAAAAGAGTATTTATTACAGATGATGAAAAAGAGTTATTACCAACTTACTTAAGATTTGTAAGAGGTATTATTGATTCAGAAGATTTACCACTAAATGTAAGTAGAGAAATCTTACAAGAAAATAGAGTTTTAGCTAATATCAAACAAGGTTCAGTTAAAAAAATATTAAGTGAAATCAAAAAATTAGCTAAAGATGAAGAAAAATACAAAGAGTTTGTTGAGCAATATAATAGACCTTTAAAAGAGGGTGCTTACCAAGACTTTACTAATAAAGAGACAATCTTAGACTTAATTAGATATAAATCTACAAAAACAAAAGATGGTGAGATGACTTCACTTGCAGCTTATAAAGATGCAGCAGATAGTGAACAAAAAGCAATCTACTACATTGTAGGTGAAAATGAAAAAGTTCTTAGAAACTCTCCATTATTAGAAAGTTATAAGAAAAATGATATCGAAGTTCTTATTTTAGATGATAAAGAAATCGATGAAATTATTACTCCAACTCTTGGTGCATATAAAGAGTGGGAATTCAAAGATATTACTTCTGTTGAACCTCCAAAAGTAGAGCAATCAGAAGAAGAGAAAAAAGAAGTAGAAGAAAAATTCCAAGATATAACTAAAAAAATCAAAGATATCTTAGGTGAGTCTGTAAAAGAAGTAAAAGTTACAAATAGACTTTCTGATTCTCCATCTTGCGTAGTTAAAGATGCAGGTGACGCACAAATGGCTCAAATGATGCAAATGATGAGAGCAATGGGACAAGAATTACCAGAATCAGCACCAATCTTAGAAATCAACCCAGACCATGAAATAGTTAAAAAACTAAATGGTTGTCCAGATGATAAAATGATTGAAGATGTATCATGGGTATTACTAGACCAAGCTAAATTAAGTGAAGGTATGGATATTACTGATGCAGTAGCGTTTGCACAGAGATTATCTAGAATCACTGCAAAAGCACTATAGAATAATGATTTAGGTTCATCTTCGTCGTCGAAGAGAACCTATCTCTCAGTCATTTACTTTAGTAAACTCCTTCGAACTAGAACCTTTTCTTCTAGAATCTAAACCAAACTCATTATTCTATAAAATATGTAATATAAGTATTTGTATTTTATAATCTTTTAAAGGAATATTATGAGTAATTATATAAATGAAATAATAAATACAAAAATTGACTTTTTAAAATCTTCTTATGTCTCAAATAAGAATGTAAATCATCAGGGAATAAAAGGTAGTCTAAATGAGATATTATTTCTTGAACTAGTAAAAGATTTGGTACCAAATAAATTTAAACTATCAAAAGGTATTGTGCAAGATTCATCTGGATTTCAATCAAATGAAAGTGATATAATTTTATATAATAATGAAATACTTCCTGCTCTTCTTTTTGGTGTAGAACTAGGATTTGTACCTTGTGAGGCAGTTGAATATATTTTTGAAATAAAAAGTACAATTAATTCTAAAGAATTAGATACAACAATTGAAAAGTTTAAAAACTTAAAAAAGTGTATAGGATATAAAGGAAGAAATGTATTATTTTCTTTTTCAAGTGATAGCAAAAATAAATCAGAATTAGAAAGATATTATGAAAAGGATAATACTTTTTTATATAACCCTTACATTAAAGCATTTTGTGTTTTAAATAAAGGATACTATTTTTTCTCTTTGCAGAAAATTTATTTAAAAGACTCTATAAATAAAAATGATTTTGTAAAACAATTCATAAAACAAAATAAGAGTCATGATATTATTGTTGGGGATAATAATTTCAAAATTGGATATGAAGCAGAAAATATTGATGTTAATATTGAAAAAGATTTAATAATAAATGGTATAAATTATGAAGATATATACTTTACTTATTATTGCTGGGCAGGAATAGAAGATAAAAAAGGTAATTGTAATTTACTAGGGCTTTTATCTGGTATTTCAAATACTTTATGTACAGAAAAGTTTGGAACTTATTTGTTATCTAATTGCATTGATAATAGTTTTAATATTTATACGGAATATATTGTAGATATGTGGAATAATGAAAGTTATAAAAAAATAGATTTTGATGGATTTAATGAGACTATTTTAAATTCAAATAGATTTACTTTATCTTTAAATAATGATGGAAAATTAAATAAACTTGTAGTTAATAAAAATTAGAACATTAAAAAGTGAAATCGAAAATTTGATTTCAACTTTCTAATATTAAGAAAATTAGTCCTCTAAAATATCTTCATCTTCTGATTCTATTACTTCTTTTTCTGGTCTTTTTTCTGCTCTTGCAAGGATTTCAAGATAAAATGTTTTGCATTTTGCTTGTGCTGCTTCATCTATTGATTTTGTGATTTCTGCGAACTCTATTGTTTTTGGTTCTTCATCTTCTTTTGCAAATTTACAATTAAAAAACCAAAAGTCCTTATCTTCTGGAAGTTCTTTTCTTTTTTCTCTTTTTATATATTTTCTTACTTCGTGTTTTATACCTTCTACAACTCTATCTGGATGTTTGTTTTCTACTTGTATTTTAAATGTTTTTTTCACAAGTTTCCTTTATTTATATTTTCGCAATTGTATCTAAGTTTTACTATATTTGTCTGTTTTTGTACTCTTTTTTACAAATTATTTTTTTTAGGTTAGTTTTATTTTATATAGATATAATCTTTAGTAATATCTTTTGGTATTACACATAATTATACGTAATATTAAGGATTCTCATATGGAATATACTTTTATCATAGCTTTATGCTTAACACTCTTCTTTGCTTCGACTGTTCACGGGGCAATTGGTTTTGGCTTTGGGATGATTTCTACTCCTATAATTGCACTTTTTACAGATATGCAAACTACTATTTTATATATGCTTATTCCAACTATGGGTGCAAATATTTTAAGTATTTTAAGTGAAGGTAAATTTTTAGAGGCTTTAAGAAAGTTCTGGCTTATCATAATTTTGATGGTACTTGGAAGTGCTTTAGGTACAGTTTTACTTCTTTATACAAACTCAGACCTTTTTAAATTATTGCTTGCAGCAATTATATTTTTGTATCTTCTTCAATCTGTTGTCAAAATAGAAGCAACTTTTGTATCGAAATATCCACGAAGTTCGACTTATGGTTTGGGTGTTTTTGGTGGAATGTTATCAGGGCTTACAAATATTGTTGCACCTTTGATGATTATGTATACTTTAGAGATGAAATATACAAGAAAAGATACTGTACAGTTATCTAACCTTTGTTTTTTATTTACAAAAATAGGTCAAATAACAGTTTTTTTACTTCATGGAAGTTTCACAATAGAAGACTTTAATATCTCTATGGTAGGACTTGCAGCTACATTTATTGGTATGTTTTTAGGAATAAAAATAAAAAAATTAATTGATTCAAAACTATATGTGAAGATATTAAAAGTTCTTTTATTTATAATAGCTTCTATGTTAGTTGTACAAACAATAAGTTTTTAGGATAAAAGAATGGATTCAAATTTACTAAAAGTTTTTATTACAGTTGCAAATACAAAAAGTATTTCACTTGGTGCAAAAGAGTTGAACTTTACTCAATCAAATGTAACTCTACGAATAAAACAACTTGAAAAGAGTTTAGGATATGAACTTTTTCATAGAACAAATAGGGGAGTTATTTTAACGTTAGAGGGAGAAAAACTCTATCCTTTTGCAATAGATATAGTAAAAAAAGTAGAAGAAGCCACTTTAAAAATGAGAGATATAAACTATCATGAGTTACTAAAAGTTGGCTCAACTCAATCAAATACAACTATTAGATTGACAAACTTTCTAAAAAAACTAAATAAAGACTTTGAAGATATGAAGCTTGAGTTTGTAGTTGATAGTAGTTTGAACCTAATAGAACAACTTTTAGATTATAAACTTGATATCGCTTTTGTAAATGGAAATCCAAACCATAAAGACTTAAAAGTATTAAATACTATAAAAGAGGATATTGTATTAGTAGAACCAAAAGACAAAACAGCACAAAATACAATTTTTGCATATAAAAATGGCTGTTTAAATCGTATATTTTTAGAAAAATATCTATCTGAAAATAAAAAGAATAAATACAAAAAAGTAAATTTAGAAAACTACGAACTTATACTTGCTTGTGTAGAAGCTGGATATGGAGTTGCACTTTTTTCAAGACCAATAATTGAGAAGTTTGGATATATAAATAGACTAAAAGTTACTAATATGGATTTTGAACTTGATACTCATTTAGTATGTAGAAAAGACTTCCCTCTAATAATAGAAAATTATTTGAGAAAATTAAAGTTGTAAAATTACTAAAATAATGCATAAAAAACCCTTCAAATTACCTAATATTAAGAGATTGTGTTATATCTTATTTTTTGAAAATATATAACTATATTAGGAGTCAAGTTGAGTCAAATTGAATTTAAAAATATGTATGATGAGTTTAATAGTAAATTCCAAAATAAAGAGTATGAAAAAGCTTTAGATTTAACTTATGAACTTTTACAATTAGCAGGTGAGTCACAGCTAGAAGTTGCATATGCACTTATGGCAAAAGCAAGAGTATTGATGGTATTAGATAAAAAAGAGAAAGTAATTGTTACATTTGATGAGATTATAGACTCTTTTTATGATGCTGATGATGAGACAATTTTATATATTCTTGCTTATGCTTTATATAATAAAGCAATGGTTTTAGCGAAACTAAAAAAATATGATGAAGAATTAGCATGTTATGATAAATTATTAGAAAAATTCATCACAGATGTTTCACCTAAAATAGAGTTGATTTTAGTAAAAACATACCTAAATAAAGCTATTTGTACAAAAGAGATAGGAAAACTTGAAGACGTTGCAGCTGTTTATGAAGAGTTTATTAGAAACTTTCATAATTCGCAACAAGAAGAGGTTTTATATGATGTATCAAGTGCACTGTTTAATCTATCTTCAACTTATCAAAAATTAGAACAAAATGATAAAGCAATTGCTACATATGATAGATTATTAAAATTATTTAATGACACTACAATTGAAACTATTTTAGAAGTTGTAGCAAAAGCATTAGTAAATAAAGCTTCGATGTTAAGTGATGAAAATGAGTACACAAAAGCATTGGAAACTTATGATGAAATAATTAATAGATTTGAACAAAGTGAAAATAGTAAATTATTAGCTCAAGTAGCTCTTGCATCTTATAATAAAATACTTTTATTAGGTGAATTAGGAAGAGAAAAAGAGTTATCAAAAGTTTGTGATAAATTTATTGAGCAGTTTGCAAATACAAAAGATACAATAATAAATGATATGGTATTAACTGCTGAAGTTTTAAGGGATAAAGAAAAGTTTAATACAAACTCTTTTTAAGAGTTTGTATTTTTATTTTTTGTCAGTTTTTATTTCAATAGTACAAGTTATACCAGCTCTTAGTTTATAACCTTCTGGCACTTCATCAATTATAATTCTTACTGGAATTCTTTGCGCTAATCTAACCCAAGTAAATGATGGATTTACATTTGCAAGTAATCCTCTACCAATTTCATTATCTCTATCTGTAATACCACTAGCGATACTTTGAACATGACCTTTTAGTGTATAATCAGTTCCAAGTGGATTCATAATAGCAACATCACCTTCTTTTATTTTAGGAATTTTATGCTCTTCAAAATATCCATAAACCCAGAAACTATCTTTGTTTAAGATAGATAAATGACTTTGACCTTTTTGTATAAAGTCACCTTTTTTCAATAATAAGTTATTAACCCATCCATCAGTTGGAGCATATACTGTACTTCTTTCTAAGTCAAGTTTCAATAAATCAAGTTTTGATTTTGCTTCGTTTAACTCTTCTTTTGCCATAAGTAAATTGTATTTTGCATCATCTTTTATATCTTTTGGAATAATTGAGTCATCACCTTTTATTCTTTTTTCATATTGTGCTTTACTTTTTAGGTAACTTGCTCTTTTTACTTCTACGATTGATTCTTGTCTTTGAATATTTGATTCAAATCTTTTTTTATCAATTTCATATAGTTTGTCATTTTTATTTACATATTGATTATCTTTTACATATACTTTAGTAACGATACCTGAAACATCAGGTGCTACAAGAGTAATATCAGCTCTAATTCTTCCATCTCTTGTCCAAGGTGAATCAACATAGTTGTGCCATAATGTCATCCCCAAGATTACAGCTATAACAACTACTGTAAATGTTATAATATATCTTATAAGTTTAATAATTTTATTCTTTTGCATTTATTTTATGTCCTTATTTATAAATTATTAGTGAAAAACTTGCAAATATGCATGCAAATATTGCTGTTCTAAATAGACCTGGGTGCCATACAAATTCATATACACCTAAATCAGCGAAAACTTTATTTAATAATATTTGAATTACACCTGCAAATAAAAATACCAAGATTAATGCAGGTATTTGAATACCAAAAAGTGATATTATCATGTGCATTATATTTCTCCTTTAATTGGTAAAAACTCTCTATTTTTCATAATTGAGTATATAATTGAAAAATTAAGATAAATATCTTTTAATAAAATTTGATCATTTGCTGAGTTTAAATGCATATGTTCAAATTCTTCTATATTTTGTTTTATTTTATTTAGTTGTTCATCTTTATCTTTTTGATTTTTATCATCAAAATACTTTCTAACTAATGTAAGAATTTTATGTACTTGTGCAGGTCTTCTTGTAGAAAACTGTGTTGATATTCTTCTTATATTAATTACAGCTTTTCCTAGTTCTAAAGTTGCAAGAACCCATCTAAAAATCATACGATTAGATTTATTATCTAATCTTCCTACTGTTGAGTATCTTTGAACTAAATCAAATCCAGTACTTTCAAGTTTTACTCTTTGAAGTGCAAGATTATCTTTGATTGATTTTTCAAGTTGACTATTTAGTGCTTTTTTAACTCTTAATTCTATCCATGCAGTTGATGCAAAATCAATAAGCACATAACTAAGTCCAGATACTAACAATCCTAAAATTGTTGCTAAACTCATATCTGCAAAAGGTACAAAACTCATATTGTAATGACTGTAAATTGCAGCAGTATTAATAAATACTAATAATATTCCAAAACCTACTGGGTTTTTTCCAGGAAGAATCATAAGTAATGATATAAAAGCAAGAACTGGAGATAAAAATATCCAGAATGAAAATACATCAGTTACATACATTGGAATAATATAAAAGTTATATACTGGTGTAATAATTAAAGCAAGAATTGTTCCTGTTAAGAAACCTTTTGTTGCTCCAACTGGATTTGGTGCTGTACTTAAAAGTAATGTATTTGCAACCGCAGGAATTACTGCAAATGGTGCATAACTCCATCCAGTTGCCATCCAAAATATCATCATCAAAGTAAAAGCAAAAGCACCTCTTATTACCATTACAGAAATAAGTACATTATCACTATATGTTGAAAATTTTAAGCTATCTGAATATTTTTCGAACTCTTTAATTTTTTTATCGTCAGATAAAAAGTTGATATATGTAGCACAATATTCACTTAATTCTGTAACCATTCTTACTATTAAATATGTTGTACTGTTGTAATCATGCATCAAATCAAAATCATCTTTAATTTGTTTTTTATCTTCTTCAACTTTTTGTATTATTTCTGTTTTTGTTTGTTTTAAATCAGTTATTAATGCATTTATATTTTCTGGTACTTTTGGTTCATCTGCATAATTATTTAAACACTCTTCAAGTAAATTATATGCTGATTTTATAGAGTCCATATAAAAGCTATTATCTTTATTGTTATTTATTACATTTTTCAAAGAAAAATATGTAGTACTAATATGCATAAATTCTGAGTTTAATCTTTTGTAGTAAAGTTTTTTTGTCTGTTTCATACCAGTTTCAAAATTACTATTTACTCTTAGTGCATCAGCACCTAAAATATCTCTATTATAATTTATACTTTGTTTATCAAAATCAAAGATATTTTCACTATCTTTAAATGTATTTATAAGTAAATCTAGTTTTCCTTTTTCTACATTATCTAGTGTTTTTGCAAGCTTTTCTGGAAATAGTATTTCACTTATGAAACTTGTACATAATAATCCAATAACAACTTCTGATAATCTATCAATACCAAAAGTAAATACATCTTGAATTCTCTCCATAATAATAGGCATAGTTACAAGTGCAATTGTATAACCAGATAATACAAATCCATATGTCATAAAGTTTCTTGACATAAACCCAATACCAGCACAAAGACCAACCCAAAGAGCAAAGAATAGAGTAAATGATACTCTATCTTGGGCATAAGCACCAACTAATACAAGTGCCATCATTGTACCTATAAAAGTTCCTACAAGTCTGTAAAAACTTTTTGAATAAACAAGTCCACTAAATGGTTGCATTACAATAAATACTGTAAATACAGATGTTTGTGGCATATTTAAATTAAATTGCATGCAAATAGATAAAGCAAGAAGAGCTGCTAGTGTTGATTTTATTACGTATTTTACGCCTGGTAAATCTTTGTTTAGCCATTCATCAACGGCTATACGTAAAATACTACTATTTGCTGCTAGCAACATTGTTTTCTACCTTATTTGTATAACCACCACCAAGTGATTTGATTAAATCAACTTGTAATTGTAGTTGTTTATCTTCTAAAGTTAAATTATTTAATGTCTCTTCTTGCACATCTATTTTTGAGTTTATGTATGAAATTTTATTTTTTAGTCCTAACTCAAATACTCTTTTTTCTATATTTTTATTTTTAATTTTATTTGATACAACAATTTTTTGTGCTTTTATATCTGATTTGTTTAATTGAATTAATTTTAATGTTTTAACTATTTCATTTACTGCTTCTATAATACTTTGATTATAAGCATAAACTTGTGAGTTATAATCATTTAATTTTGAATTTAAATTAAATTCTCTTCTATTCCCATCAAAAATTGGTAAAGATAAAGCAACTCCAGCACTAGGTGCAAAAGATGTACTTTCAAATAGTTTCGACCAAGGGAAAGATGTAAAATTAACTAATCCAGAAAGACTAATATTTGGATAAAATTTAGCTTTTGCATTTGTTATATAGGCATCTTTACTTGCTAATAAATATTTTTGCATAGCAATTTGTGGAAGGTGTGAAACCACATCTAAGTGAATATCTTTTGGTACAAATAGTTTATATTTATTACTAATATTTGGAGCTTTTAACTCTTTTGTTTGTGATGGTAACAATCCAGCAATAACAGCAATAGAGCTTTTTGTATCTTGGATTTGTTCTTTGATATTTAAAATGTTTTGATTTAATTTTTCGATTAAGTAGTTGCTTTCGTTTATTTTCTTCTCATCTGCTAGACCAAGTTTATTTAACTTTTCTAAAATAGAGTGCTTTTCATAAACTAATTTTTTTAGCGTTCTTAATCTTTTGATTTTTTGAATTTTAAAATTCCAAGATATGTAAAGTTTACTAATTGATGTAGTAAGTGCTAATTGTTTTACTTTAATTAATGCTTTTTGTGCTAATGCTTCATTTTTTGCTGCTTTAATTAAAGATGCTCTTTCATTCCAAAAATCAAATGTATAATCTAAACTAAGACCAGTATCGTATAAATTATTATAACTTCCTCCTAGTGGAGCAGGGAATATATAATTTTCACTATATCGTTGTCTTGAAATATTAGAACCAAAATTTACATTTGGTAAGTTTCTTGATTGGTGTGATTTAATTAAGTTCGTTGCTATTTTATATCTTGCTTCAAGTTGTTTTAAACTTGGTGCATCTTTTATAGCATTTTGAATTAAAGTATCAAGTTGTGTATCGTTAAAATTTTCCCACCAATTGCTTTTTAATTGTATATCATTGCTGCTAAATTTGTTTAAATCTTTTAATAATTCTTTTTGTATTTTTGTATCTTTGATTTTCTCTAATTTATTTACTTTTGGTGCACATCCAGCAAATAAAATAATCAGTGAAATTGTAAATAATATTATTCTCATGTTTTTCTTACTTTAAATTTGAATATACTTTTTTTAATGTTTGAATCATAAGCTCTTGAGTTTCTTCATCAATACCTTGTAGAGCTTCATCTTCGACTTTTTTACCTGCATCTTTTATGATTTTTTCTAAGTTTTTACCCTTTTGTGTAATACATATAAGATACGCCCGTCTATCGTTTTTCTTATTTTTTCTCTCTACTAAACCTTTTTGCTCAAGTTTATCTATAAGCAAAGTTAAACTAGATTGTTTAAAATAAGTATCTTTTGCAAGTTCCTTTTGTGTTAAATTATCCTTTTCACAAAGTCTTCTTATAATAATACTTTGTGCAGGAGATATGTCATATTCTTGCAAATCTTTTTCTAAATTATTTTTTAAATGGTTTCTAATATTTGCAACTAGAACACCAAATATATTATCTGACTGAAATGCCATATATATCCTTTAAAATATTATGATTAAAATTAAACTTAGGTAGTTAATAGTTAATATGTTAACTATTAGGAAGTTAAGCGTATTTTACGTATTTAAACTTAAATGATAATAAAAATAAAAAATTACCTTTTAAATACCATAAATAGGTTATTTAAATTAAAAAGTAATTTTTATTATTTCATTATTTATTGAAAAAATATAGTAAAAATAGCAAAAATTTAAGTTTGTTTTTAAACATTTTAGCTTTAATTATTACATCATAGACAATATAAGGAGAGTTAATGTCTAATGTAATTATTAGAGAAGCAAATATAGAAGATTCAGAAACAATTTTTAATTTTATTAAAGAGTTAGCAATATATGAAAAAGCTTTAGATGAAGTAAAAACAAGTGTTGAAGGAATTAGACAAAGTGTATTTGGTGAAAATAGTGTAAGTTATGCATTAATTGCTGAGTACAACAATGAGCCAGTTGGTATGGCACTTTACTTTTTCAATTATTCTACATGGGAAGGTAAAAACGGTATCTATTTAGAAGATTTATATGTAAGTGAAAAACATAGAGGAATTGGAGCTGGAAAAGCACTATTAAAACAATTAGCAAAAATTGCAGTTGAAAAAGATTGTAAAAGAGTAGAGTGGCAAGTTTTAGATTGGAATAAGCCATCAATAGATTTTTATGATAGCATTGGTGCTAAAGGTTTAACTGAGTGGATACCTTATAGATTAACAGGTGATGCACTAGTAGAGTTTGCAAAAAATTAATTTTTTGCTTCTAACTCTTTTAGAGACTCTTTTATAGCAGATGCTAACTCATCTGTTATTATAAGAGTCCATTTTTCTATCTGTTTAGTGTGATTATCTTCACATATTTCAATCATTGTTCTATTAAAAAAGTTGTTATCATTTATATCATTTATTATTGGTTCAACTTCAATTTCTTCATTTTTAACAAACTCTAAATTTTCATTTATAAAGTTTTGTGTTGCATCCATTGCAGCTTGATTTCTTAATTCACTCTCAAATAAATCATCACCATTTTCAAGTTTTTCTAAATCTTTTAATAATTCATAAATAGAACCAAGTGCATATTGAAATTCAATATCTGTTGTAATGTTGTTTGTTTTATTTGTAATGTTGATAAGTTTACCCACAGATATTTGGTAATACATATCATATTTTGCTAAATTTTCAATAATATTTTCTTTTGAAAAGTGTCGTTCAATATCCATAAAACTCCCTATTTATAAAAGTAAAGTATATCTAACTTTAACCTAAACTTATATTATATCTTGCAATTTGTAATATAAATAAAAACTTAACAAAAAATATAGTATCATTCCAAAAAAAGTTAAAAATGGAGCTATGTATGTTAGAATTATTATGTTTTTTAATTGCATTTTTATTGATACTATCCCTTGCATACTTTAATGAAAAATCAAAACAAAAAGGTAAAATGCCTTTTAGTATAAGAGAAAAAAGTAAACTTCAAAAACAAAACTGACACAATATCTAAAAAAGTAAACAAAATAGTTATAAAAGCTTGAAAAAAAATAATTTATATGATAAAGTAAAAACTTATAATTACACAAAAGGCTAGAATTATGGGTTTTTTCAAAACTATTTTGAAATCATTTTTTAAAGTTTCAAGACCCATCTTCTCAATGGAAGAGAATATATTAAGATTTAAAGTTAATTCAGACTATTTTTATGAGTTTACTTTAGACAACTTTGAAATAAAAACAAGACATGACCCTTATGTTATTGATGCATACACACTAAAATCAAAAGATATTTATTTAGAGCATATTAGAGTTGATAGTGATGTTATCTGGAATGCAGATGCTTTAAGTATATATGAAAATTTTTTAGTTGAGCAACTTAAATTAAAAGAGATAAAAGTAGTTGAACATAAAAAATTTGAACATTATGAGTTTATTGTTTATAAAATTGACTCAACTTTTATTATTCCCTTAATATATATTTGGGAAGGCTCAAAAGATGTCTTTATCTTAGATTTTGACTCTAGTTTATATAGAAAACTACTTTTACAAATGGATAAAAGTTATAGATTTGAGTTTAAGAGTGAAGATATTTTAAGAGTAGATTTTGATTCAAGTTTAGTAAAACTTAATGCATTTAAAAGTTATTTTAATATCTCTCATTAGTTGAATGTCTTTATAGTTTAACTTTAAATTATTAATATAACTTTTATTTTAAAGGAAATTTTTCTATAATAAGTATAAATGTGTATTTTATTTTTAAATTTTAATAGGATTTTATATTGAGGGTTTTACAAAAAAATGTCTGGGTTCTTTTTTATTCTATATTTATTATAGGATTATTTTTGTTCTTTTTTACGATTTATAAAGTTTCAAAAGATGAATATAAAGAGTATGAAGTAAAACAATCAAATATTACAAAACTAACTACAACATCAATAAATTCAGTTTTTGCACAATATGAAATGCTAATGGATGTTCTTATTGGACAAATAAAAAATATCTCAGATACAAATAAAATAGAAAACTTACTTGATTATATGTTAGAACTAAACTCCTCAATTTTAGTATCAGGAATAAGTAACCCAAATGGAACTATTTATCTATCAAGTTCAAATAGTATAAAATCAAAACTTTACAATTTAAAAACAAAAAAAGAGACAAAAGATACTTTTATTCATACTTTAAATAGTGATAAAATGGTAATAGGAAGAAGTTATTATGTAAAGAGTTTTGATAAAGTAATGATTCCTATGAGAAAAGCCATAAAAGATAAAAATGGTAAAACAACTTCAATTATGACAATAGGAGTTGATGCAAATAAGATATTAAATTTACTTAGTAATAATGAACATAGAAGTTATATCTTTAGAGGATTTGACCATTTTATTCAAGTAATAAATGATAGTAAAAAACATGGATATTTAATCTACGATAAAAAAATATCAAATAAATTTATAGATTATATAACAAATACAGCAGAAAAAAAATATAAAGTTCCTATTGATATTTTGAAAAATAGTAATGAGGTTTCAAATATATTTTTTAAAGAGTATTTTAGTGATGATATTGTTTTTGCCTCAATACAATATATTAAAAGATTTGATTTATATGTTGTAACACAAATTAAGAGAAAAATTATACAAGATGATATAAGAGAACAAATATTTATTCTTATAGGCACTTTTATAGTAATTTTTGTGATTTTATTTATATTATTTAAATATATTAGTGAAAATGAAGAAAAGAAACAAAAAGCACTATACTTTCAAGCAACACATGACCACTTAACAAGGTTAAATAATAGAAAGTATTTAACTACTATATTTAAAAAAAATGAGCTTGATGAACCTTTTGTTATGTTTTTTATCGATTTAGATAATTTTAAAAGTATAAATGACAACTATGGGCATACTTATGGAGATTTAGTTTTAAAAGAGGTTGCTTTTAGATTAAAAAACTTTCAAAATAAAACAGATGTTTTAGTAAGATATAGTGGTGATGAGTTTTTACTAATAAAACATAATTTGACAGATGACAAAATAGATGAAATTGCAAAACAGATAATTACAGTTATTTCAAAAACATATTTTGTTGATAAGTATGAGTTTAATATAGGTTCAAGTATAGGTATTTCTCAATATCCTAATGATTCAGAAATATTAGATGATATCAAAAGATATGCAGATATTTCTATGTATGAAGCAAAAAAACAAAAAAATAGTTTTAGAAAATTTGATGAGAAGGTAAAACAGACATATTTTAGAAAATCAAATATAGAGTATGAGTTAAAAAATGCATTAGCAAAAGATGAAATATATTTAGTTTATCAACCTCAAATAGACTTACATGGGAATATTTATGGTGTAGAAGCATTAGTAAGATGGGAAAATAAAGAGTTAGGATTTATTCCACCTGATGAATTTATTAAAATTGCAGAAGCAACAGGACAGATGATACCACTTGGTAGATATATTATGCAAACTGCACTTAGTGAAATAAAAGAAGTTTATGAAAATACAGGAATAAACTTCCAATTATCAATAAATATCTCAGTAAAGCAGTTTATGGAACGTGAGTTTTTCAATAAGCTTTTCGAGTATTTAAAAGATAAAAATTTTAATAAAGATTTATTGACTTTAGAAGTAACAGAAAATGTTTTTATCGAAGACTTTAAATATATTTTGGAACTATTTGACAGATTGATAAAAAGAGGTATAAAAATCTCTTTAGATGATTTTGGGACAGGATATTCATCTTTAAACTTATTAAAAAGACTTCCAATTGATGAGTTAAAAATTGATAAAAGTTTTGTTGATGATATTTTAGATGATGAAGCTTCAAAAAATATGGTACAAAGTATTATATCAATTGGAAAGAATTTTGATATGGAAATTTTAGCAGAAGGAATAGAAACAATAGAACAAAAACAAATGCTAAATAGTTTTGGTTGTGACTTGTTTCAAGGGTATTACTTCTCTAAACCAATAAAAAAAGAGCAATTACAAGAGTATATTTTAAATTTAAAAAAGGATTAGCCATAGAAAAAGAGATTATTGAATTTTTTTATCAATTCAAAAATAAAATTATTGAGACAAATAGTATTGTTAGTGAATATAAAGATATTATAAATAAATATGATTTTTATCTAAAAGAAAACTCATTTGATGAAAAATATAAAGAGAATTATCTTACAATTTTAGGATACTCTTTTAGGTTAGAAAATATAAAAGATAGAATATTTTATACTTTTCAAGAAGCAGTTTATGCAATTGATTTAGCAAAGCTTATGAGAGATGAAGATTCTTTAAATCTAAATTCAAAAGTTTATATATTAGTTTTAAATAGTTTAATAAATGAATATGAAGGAAACAGTATTGCTCAAGCTGAAAAAGAGTTAGCAATAAAAACATATAATGAAATAGAACAAAAAAGAGCAAAAGAAAACCATAAATATCACGTATATCAGTGATAATAAGGAAAAGTAATGAATATAAGATTGAATTGTGATATGGGAGAGAGCTTCGGTATCTGGAAAATGGGCTATGATGAAGAGATAATGCCATATATTGATATGGCAAATCTAGCTTGTGGTTTCCATGCTAGTGATGCTGTTACAATGAATAAATCTGTACTTCTTGCAAAAAAATTCAATGTACTAATTGGTGCACATCCTGCTTATCAAGATTTAGTAGGTTTTGGAAGACGTTCTATTAGATGTTCTCTTGAAGAGATAAAATCAATTGTTTTATATCAGTTAGGTGCATTACAAGCTTTTTGTAAAGCTCATGGAACTTCTGTATCTTATGTAAAACCACATGGAGCTTTATATAATGATATGATGAGAGATGAAAATATCTTCAAAGCTGTTTTAAGTGCTATCTCTTCTTTTGATAAAAATATTAAACTTATGATTTTATCTGGACCAAAAAATGAGATATATCACCACACAGCACTTTTTTATGGAATAAATCTATTATATGAAGTATTTGCAGATAGAAACTACAACGAAGATGGAACATTAGTTTCACGAATGAATGAAAATGCAGTTATAAAAGATGAATTAGAAGTTGCACAAAGAGTATCAACTTTAAAAGACAAAGGTTATATTTTAAGTGTGAATTCTCATAGATTATTTTTAGAAGCTGATAGTTTATGCGTTCATGGTGATAATGAAAAAGCATTTGATTTTATAAAACTATTAAGAAAAGCACTATTATAATGCAAATAAAAGCAACTTCTGTTGATACAGTTATTATTTACTTTGGAGATAAGATTGATGAACAGATTGCTTTAAATGTACAAAAAGCTTATAGTAATTTACTTAATTTAAATCTTGAAGGAGTTTATGAAATAATTCCTTCATACACTTCTATATATATTCACTATGATATTTTATATTATGATTTTTCATCTTTTAAAGAACTACTTACAAAAAAACTAGATTTAAATACTACTTTAAAATATTGTTCAAAACTCATAAATATTGATGTTTATTATGATAAAGAAGTTGGTTTTGATTTAGAAAATATAAGTAAAAAAACATCTCTTAGTATATCTGAAATTATAGAAATACACTCAAGTAAAATCTATACTGTTTATGCAATAGGATTTTTGCCAGGTTTTGCATATTTAGGTGATGTCTCAAAAAAAATAGATATTTCAAGACTTGATACTCCAAGAAAAATAGTACCAAAAGGAAGTGTTGCCATAGCAAATAATCAAACAACTGTTTATCCACAAGATAGTCCAGGTGGTTGGAATATAATAGGAAAAACTGCGTATGAGTTTTTTGATAAAAATTTAGAAAACTTATCTAATTTAAAAGTAGGAAATAAAGTAAAATTTAATCCAATTTCAAAAGATGAGTTTATAAAACAAGGGGGAGTTTTATGAGTATAAAAATACTAAACTCTCCAATGTTTGCAACTATTCAAGATAAGGGTAGATTTGGTTTTTCTAATATTGGTGTGACAACAAGTGGTGTTATGGATGAATATGCTTATCTTATGGCAAATCAACTACTTGAAAATAAAAAAGATGAGAATATAATAGAAGTATATTATTCAAATTTCAACTTTATTGTTAATTGCAATACTCAAATAGCAATCACTGGTGCATATTGTGAAGTTTATATAAATAAGGAACTAAAACCTACTTGGCAAACATATAGTCTAAAAAAAGGTGATATTGTTGAGGTTTCTAAATTATTAAGTGGTTCAATTGTTTATATTGCTATAAAAAATGGAATAAAAATACCAAAAGAGTTTGGAAGTTATTCTACTTCAATAAAAGAAAATATTGGAGGAGTAAATGGAAGATTATTGAAAAAAGGCGATATTTTACCAATTGAAAATATTACATCTTTTAGTAAAAGAAAAATAAATTCAAAATATCTTCCTTTGTATGAAGATGAGCTTGAACTAAGAGTGATACTTTCATATCAAGAGAAGTATTTTTCAAAAGAACAAAAAGATAAGTTTTTTTCATCAATTTACACTATCTCAAATGAATTTAACAGAATGGCTTGTAAGCTTAAGGGTGAAAAAATTGATTGTACGATTGATGGTATAATTTCTGAAGCAATAAGCTATGGTTCTATACAAATACCAAAAGATGGGCAACCTATAATCTTACTAAAAGAGAGACAAACAATAGGTGGTTATCCTAAAATTGGTGCAGTTTTAAGTATTGATTGTTTTAAATTAGCTCAATTAAGACCAAATATGAAAGTGAAGTTTAAGCAAATAAGTTTAGAAAAAGCACAAAAAAAGTTAAAAGAGTTTTATAACTCTTTTAACTAAGTATTATAAGTTCTTAAAAGAACTATCGATTTTTTCTGGAAAACTCTCTTCTTTTTCATATGAAGTTATCTCAAAAGAAAAAATTGGTTTTATAAGTATTCCTGATTTACTTTTTAAAGTTGTTTCATCTACTAATTTTTTTAGGTTATTTAGTACATTTGTACACTCTTTAATGCTCTCATCATCAAAGAAAATTACAAATTTATTTTTTATAAATCTTGCAATACTATAATTTAGTTTCTCTTCTTTTATTTTTCTAGTGATATATTTTATTAAAAATATTTGTAAGTTATCAAATATTAGTTGACCATAATTTTCATAAATATAATCATCATTTTCTATTGTTAATAGTACTAATACACCATCTTTTTTAAAGTTGTTATTAGTATCCAAAAATCTATTATAAATCCATTTTTTATTAAAAGCTTTTGTAACATCATCTCTAAAAATTTTATTAGTAACAGTATCTAACTCTTTTTTTAGTTCGTCCATTTGATGATAGATTTGTTGTAAAGATGATTCATCTTTATTTTCAATTGCTATTTTTGCATCTTTTGTTGCGTTTGTAACTTTATTTAAGCTATCTAGCGTTCTTTTAGCATAGTTGTTTATATCTTCAGACTCTTTTGCAATAAAAGAGTCTAGATTATCATGAAACTCTTTATCTTCTAAATTTAAATCAAGTATTTTTGCATGTTTATCAAAACATTGAAAATAAGTAGAAGGTAAAATTATCTCATTTTGTAAAAGTTCATTTATAGTTTCATCTGTCACTTTTTTAAGAATTTTTTTCATTTAGTTCCTTAACAATTTCCTCTATTGGTTTTGGTTTACTTATATAATAACCTTGCGCATAATCAATACCAAGAGCTCTTACATATCTAAGTATTCTCAAATCACTTACAAACTCAGCAACAACTTGAATATTTTGTTGTTTACAAAATAGAACAATACTTTTTACTAAGTTTAAATATATTTCTTGGTCTATTTTTTTTATAAGTGAGCCATCAATTTTTATATAATCTACATCTATATTTAAGATATATTCATAGTTTGAAAAACCTGTACCAAAATCATCTATGGCAATTTTTACACCATATTTTTTAATATCTTTTATAAAATCATTTACTACTTCATAATTTGAGATTTTATCACTCTCTAATATTTCAAGAGTTATATATTGACCAATATCGTTATTTTTAATATATTTAAATAATAACTCTTTTAATTTAGGATTTAAAATATCATGAAAATCAATATTTAAAGTCACATTTATTTGATATTTTTCAATGTACAAAATAACTTTTTCTATTAATAAACCCATTAATTTATTATAAAGCCTATATTTCTTTGCTTTGTGAATAAAAACATGAGGCATTATCATATTTCCTTTTTCATCAAAGACTCTCATAAGTGCTTCATATTTTTCTATTTTTTCTGTTTTTGCATTTGCAATAGGTTGTAAATATGGTTCAACTAAGTTGTTTTGTATATTTAATTTTAGTGTATCAAGTAAGTTCTCATTTGTTTTTTCATCTTCAAAAAAAGTACTATCTAAATATATAAAATTAACATAATTTATTTTTGCATTGTGTAGTGCTTTTTCTGCATATATTTTAAGTTTTTTATCACGACTTTTAGAACAACCCATTGTTACATCTATATTTATATTTGAGTTATCTTCAATTAGAGAGAATCTATGTGCAATAATAGTATTAAATATTAAATCTTTAATCTCTTCAATTTCTGTATGTGATAAGTCTTTGTAGATGGTAATACCAAATACATCCACGTGAGTGTTTACGAAGTCAATAAAGGCAGATTTTTTTAAAAAAGTATTTATTTTATTTTTTATTGTTTTATTTAACAATTTTTTCAATTGTTTAATGATGAAATCTCCGTTATCAAAGCCATAAACTGCATTTATATCTTTCATGTACAGAATATCAACTAAAAATAGAGTTTTTATCTCATCTTTTTTTCTATATTTTATAAGTTTTTTTAATATTGACAAGAATACACCTTTTATTCCTTCCTCCCGCGTATTATATATTATTTCCTCTTAAGGTAAATAAATATTTACCTCATAATTAATTATTTATATTTTAATATCGGTTATTAAAATAGTTTTAGATAAAATCCTAAAAAATTAAAAAAAGGTTTGTATTGGAAGATTTGATTAGAGACTGGGGATATATAGCACTTTTTGCTTACTCTTTTGGTGGAGGATTTGTTGGACTTGTTTTTGCAGGAGTTTTATCTTATACAGGTGATTTAAATATTTATATTTCTATGCTTGTGGCTGGAGTTTCTAACTTTTTAGGAGACCAGTTTTTATTTACACTTGCAAGAAAAAATAAATTTTATGCAAAAGATATGATGAAAAAGTATGGAAGAAAAGTAGCTTTGGCTCATGTAATGATGAGAAAATATGGTTCTTTAGTTGTATTTATACAAAAATATATCTATGGAATAAAAACACTTATACCTTTAGCAATGGGAATTACAAAGTATTCAAGTGGTAAATTTATTATATATAATATATTTGCAACTACATTATGGACTTTAATTGTAGGATTTGCAAGTTATACTGCTGGACAATATATTTTAAGTAGTGCTGAAGAATTTAAATATATTGGATTAGGAATAGTTGCTGTTATACTTTTATTAGTATCTTATCTATTTAGAAAAATTTAGGAATATTTTTGAATCAATTAATTGAAATTTTAAAACAAAAAACAAATTTACAAACAAATCATATAAACAATATTTTAAAACTTTTAGAAGAGGGATGTACAATCCCTTTTATTGCAAGATATAGAAAAGATTTAACTGGAAACGCAACAGATGAAGTTTTAAGAGAATTTAGCGATATTTATGAATATAGTAAAAAATTATTAGAAAGAAAAGAAGAGATTAAACAAAATCTAGAACAAAAAGAGGTTTTAGATAAAAAAATAGAAAAACAAATAGATGAAGCGACAACACTTGTAGTTTTAGAAGATATTTATTCTGTATTTAAAACTGCAAAAAGTTCAAGAACTCAAAAAGCAATTGATAATAATTTGGAAGGTTTAGCAAATATTATCTCATGTATGAAATATGATAAAAAAGAGATAAAACAAAAAGCAAAACAGTTTCTAAATGAAAATATAAAAAGTGAAGAGGAAGCTATAATTGGTGCACAAGATATTATTGCACAAAGATATGCAGATGATATAAAATCAAAAGAGATAGTGAGAAACTTACTTCAAAATCATGCTTCTTTGCAAGTAAAACAGTCAAAAACTTTTGAAGAAGAGGGTGTTTATAAAAACTATAAAGATTTTTCATCAAAAGTAAAGTTTCTACCTTCATATAGATTCTTAGCAATTTCAAGAGCAGTAAATGAAAAGCAATTGACTTTAAAAGTAGAACTTGATGAGCAAAGAATTATTGATAATATAGAAAAATATAAGATACCAAATGGTGCAAATAGTTCAAATGAGTATGTTTTAAAAGCATATATAGATGGATTAAAAAGATTATTATTGCCAAGTTTAAAAAGAGAAGTTTTATCAAACCTAAAAGAAAAAGCAAGTGATGAAGCAATAAATTTATTTGGAAAAAATTTACATCAACTTCTTATCTCACCACCATTAATAAACAAAGTAATTTTAGGTGTTGACCCAGGATATAAAACAGGGTGTAAATTAGCAGTTATTGATGAAAATGCAAACTATTTAGATTCAGATATAATTTATCCTACAAAGCCAAAAGAAGATTATGAAAACTCTTCTAAAATAGTACTTGCATTGGTTAAAAAATATAATATAAATGCAGTTGCAATAGGTAATGGTACAGCTTCAAATGAGACTGCAAGTTTTTTTGCAAAGTTTATTAAAGAGAATAATTTAGATTTGAAATTTGCAGTTGTAAGTGAAATTGGTGCATCAGTTTATTCTGCATCAAAAATTGCAAATATTGAGTATCCTAATTTAGATGTTACAACAAAAGGTGCTATTTCTATTGCAAGTAGATTAAGAGATCCTTTATCGGCATTAGTAAAAATTGATGCAAAATCTTTGGGTGTTGGTCAATATCAACATGATGTAAATCAAACAAAATTAGAAAAAAAATTAAATGAAGTTACAGAAGCTTTAGTAAACCAAGTTGGTGTTGATTTAAACTCTGCTTCATATAAATTATTATCCTTTGTGTCTGGAATCTCAGAAAAACTTGCTTTAAATATAGTAAGCCATAGAGATAGTATAAAAGTATTTAAAACAAAAAAACAGTTACTTTACGTAAAAGGTATTGGAAATAAAGCCTATGAACAAGCAGTTGGTTTTTTAAGAATAAAAGATGGTTTATCTGTTTTAGATAATACTGCTATTCATCCTGAAAATTACAATTTGGCAAATGATTTACTAAAACAATCAGATTTAATAAATCTTGATTTATCTTTTTATTGTGATAAATATAATGTATCTATGCAAACAGTAAAAGATATTATAAATGAACTTTCAAAACCTGGATATGATATAAGAGAAGAGTTGCCAAAAACTGTTTTTAGAGATGATGAGATAACATTAGAGAGTCTAAAAATTGGTGATGAATTAAGTGGAGTTGTAAGAAACCTTACTGATTTTGGTGCTTTTGTTGATGTTGGATTAAAAAATGATGGAATGATACATATTTCAAAGATGAGTGAAAAAAGAATAAATCATCCAATGGAAGTTTTAGCAATAAATCAATATTTGCCAAGAGTAAATGTAATAGATATAGATTTAAAAAGACAAAAAATAGCTCTTAGTTTAATATAAGTGAGAAAGTTCTAAAAACTTTCCCACTCATTGTCATCATCGTTGTTTGATTTTATAACAGTATTACTTTTTAAAGGTTCACTTCTTTTTAGAGTTTTTTCAATTCCTCTTTTTTCATTACCATCATAATTTCTATCCATTGTAGCTTTTCTTATTTTTATTGTATCTTTTCCATCAAACTCTTTAGCATCTGCATGTTGAATAATCATATTTGATATTTTATGAGTCTGTTTTGCAACTGCATCTGCTTGAGAGGCATTTTGTGCATTTTCTTGAGTTATTTTATCAAGGTGATTAACTGTATCATTTATTTGAACCATACCTTGTGATTGTTCTTTACTTGCTGTTGTAACATCATCAATTAAATCAATTGTTTTTACAATATTCTCATTTAGTTCTTCATAACCTTTAATCATATTAGTAGCAATTAATTTACCGTGAACTGTTTTTTCTTGTGCATGCTCAACTAAATCTTTTATCTGTTTAGCAGCTTCTGCACTTCTATTTGCAAGATTTCTAACTTCTGCTGCAACAACTGCGAAACCTTTACCAGCCTCACCAGCAGTTGAAGCTTCTACTGCTGCATTTAACGAAAGAATATTTGTTTGAAATGCAATTTGGTCAATTACTGTAATTGCTTCTGTAATTGCAGTTGTTTGATTATTTATATCTTCCATTGACTCAACTGTATCATTTGCTAGTTTTTGTCCAGTTTGAACTGATTTTTTAACCTCTTCACCATATTGTGCCATTTTAACTGTTGTTTCTGTATTGTTTCTAATATTTGAAGTAATCTCTTCTAAACTTGCTGCTGTTTCTTCTAAGCTTGCTGCTTGATTGTTTGCTGCATTTGCAATTTGATGCATATTTTCAGTTAATGTAGTTGCATTTTGGTCAAGTATCATACCACTTCTTTTATTTTCAACAAGTGTTTGAGTGATAACATCTCTTAAGATATTTATATCATCTTCTAACTCTTTAATAATTCCTTCTAAATCATTCTCTTCTAGTTTTGGTCTAAAGTCAAGTTTAGAATAAGAGTTTAGAATTTTCATAATATTTTCAAAGTTACTATTTAAAGTTTGTAACATTTCATTGATAATATTTTTAAGTTCACTTAATGCTGGGTTATTTGATGTAACTTCAATTCTACTATTTAAATAACCTTTGTTGATTTTATTTGCAACTTCAATTGTATTTTTTATTAGGTCTTTGTCTGATTGTATGTTTGCTTTTGTTTTATTGATATTTTCATTAATAAGTTTAGACATCATACCTAACTCATCTTTTGAATCAATAACTTCAAATTCAATATCTTCTTTTTCATAATTTATAAATGCAAAGAAATCATCAAGTCCTTTTTTAACTGACTCAACATCTAATAAAATTGCAAATGCAATAGTTCTTGCTAATATTAATGTTATTAAAATTCCTATTAAACTTAGAATTCCAAAAAGAACCATATCATTTTTTGCTCTATCTATCTCTTTGTTAATTGTGTCAGTTAAATGACGAGCAGTAAAATTTTCTACTTTTTTTAATAAGTTGATTTTTTTTGTTATTGTATCAAACCAGTAAGTAGCTTCAACTCCAAAGTTTGAATCTTTTCCTTCATATAAAGCTATTTTTCTCATTCTATTTACTTCATCAACAGAATTGCCTTTTACTGTATCTTGATAAAACTCTTCTATTGCATCATCAGCAACTTTTAAAAATGCATCCATATAAGAGTTTTGTGCAGCAATTAGATTATAAAATTTAGCTTTCATTCCTTCACCAAAATTATCTCTAGCAAAAGTATTTGTACCTACTGCTCTTTCTATTCCTGCTCTTTCTTTTGATAGTAAGAAATTCATATAAGTAACTAAGTCTTGAGAAACTTTTGCATTTGTAGAAAGTTTAGTAATACTACTAATAGTATTTAATAAATCGCTATTAGTATTCGTATAATAGGCAATTGCTTCAGATGTTTTAATATTTAGTGCAGTTACATTTTGTCTAATTTGCTTTAATCTTTCAATTTTATTTAGACTTGAAATTAAGTGTTCGTTAAAATCTTTTCCATAATCTTTAGAATCAAATGTTGATAGAAAATTTTGCATTTGCTCTAATTTTTCATTTGTTAATTCTCTTTGGTCTGGAAGTTTTGATGCAAATTTTTGACCTTTACTTCCTAAAAATCCAGCTGTCATTCCTCTTTCTTTTTGTGTTTCGTGAACTAGTGCTCCAATTTTTGTAGAAAGAATAACTACTTTATCCAAACTTTTAAGATTTTTATAGTATAAGTAAGAATCATAACCAAGTTTGGCAGCCAATAAAATAACTATACATAATGGTATAGACATAATTAAAATAAGTTTTTGTTTGATAGACATTTTAGATAACATAAAGTTCCTTTTCTGTGACACTTTTTGAAAGATTAAAATTTTAAAATAATTTTTCTATATAAGATTATATAAAATAAACTTAATCCTATGTTAATTTATTTAAGGGCTTTTAGAATTTTTTTTGATAAAAAGGAAATAAAATAAATAATTTTAATAAGTTAAATTTAAGAGATGGTTTTTTAGAAAATCTTACATCATTAAATTATATAAGTATGACAAATATCCAAGAAAAATCATTACCAATATTATTAAAAAATAATAACATAATCGCACAATCAAAAACAGGTAGTGGAAAGACAGTATCTTTTAGTATTCCAATAGTAAATAAACTTAACAATAAAAAATTTGCTATTCAAACAATGGTAATTTGTCCCACAAGAGAATTAGCAAATCAAGTTGCAAAAGAGATAAAAAGACTTTGTCGTTTTATAGATAATATAAAAGTATTAACTTTATGTGGAGGAGTTCCTTATAAACCTCAAGTTCATTCATTGTTTCATAAAGCACATATTGTTGTAGGTACACCAGGAAGAATACTTAAACATATTAGTGAAAATAATATTGAATTAGAAAATATTGATACATTAGTTCTAGATGAAGCAGATAAAATGCTTGATATGGGATTTTATGATGATATTATAAAAATAGTTGATGCACTACCTAAAAACAGACAAAATATGCTTTTCTCTGCAACATATGATGAGCAGATAATTGAACTATCAAAAAATATTACTGATGAGGCTATATTTGTTCAAGATGAATCAGTTCATAAAAAAGAGAAGATAACTCAAGTTTTTTATGAAGTTGACGAGTCACAAAAAATTGATGCAGTTGAAAATCTAATTCATAAGCATAATGCAAAATCAGTTTTGATTTTTTGTAATAGAAAATATAAATGTGAAGAGATAGCTGATGCAATATTTGATAAAGGCTTTGACAGTGTAGTGTTACATAGTGATTTAGACCAAAATCAAAGGGATGAAACAATTGTTTTATTTTCAAATAAATCTTATCCTATTATGATTGCAACTGATGTTGCTGCAAGGGGATTGGATATTACAGATATTGATTTAGTTATCAATTATGATATTGCAAAAGATGAAAAAGTACATACACATAGAGTTGGAAGAACAGCAAGAGCAAGTTCAAATGGAACAGCTGTAACTTTATATGAAAATAGTGATATGGATATTGTTTTAAGTATAAAAGAGCAGTTTGAAGATATCTCTTTTTCTAAAGTAGAAGAATTAGAAGATATTGCAAAAGATAATAATCTAAAACCTATATATGCAACACTGTATATAAATGGTGGGAAAAAAGATAAGTTAAGAGCAGGAGATATTGTAGGTACTTTGATAAATAAAGCACAACTACATAAAGATGATATTGGAAATATTGATATTTTTAGATTTCATAGTTATGTTGCAGTAAAAAAAGAGTTTGAAAAAAAAGCACTTGATTGTTTAAATAGAAATAGAATTAAACAAAAAGAGTTTAAAGTATATCCTAGATAAAATCTAGGATTTATTCTTTAATCTATTTATTAGTAAAGTTGTAATGCCAGCACTTAGTAATAGTATGATTAATACAAAAAAAGTTCCATTTTCTATTTTTGTAAGTGGAAGAGATGAGGTATTCATCCCAAAAAAACCAACTATTAAATTTAGTGGTAAAAAAATACCAGATAATAAAGTAAGAACATAAATAGTTCTATTCATTTTTTCATTACTATTTGTAGTGTGAAAGTTATATAGTGCATCAAGTTTATCTAAACTGTGCGTACTGTTTCTTTGAGCTCTTTCTAAATGCTCTAATAAATCATGGAAGTTTATTTCTAAAAAGTCCTCTTCTTTTTTATAATTTAATATAAATCTTTTTAATTGTTCTATTGTTTTTGAAAGAACTCTGTTCATTCTAATTAATTGGTTTTTTAGTGTAAACCATTTTTTATTGAACCCTTTGATATCTATATTTTCATAAAATTTATCTTCTATCTCTTCTATTTTAGAAAAAATATCTAAAGATAAAGATAGTGACTCATCAATTTTTTTATTTAAAATATTATAGACTTGTTTGATACTTTTTATATCAACAAACTCCTTTTTATCCTTATCAAAATAAAAATATGAATCATTTGTAAAAATAAAAGAGCTATTATCTGCATAAAAAGTCTCTTCTTGTTTTAAAGGAAGTCTCATAATAAGTAAATCGTACTCATCATTTATTATAAAAGCAGAAGGATGAAGATCATTTTTAATATCTTTTAAGTGGAAATTACTAATTTTTATATCTAACATTATTACTCTTTATTTTTTTCTAATTGTAATTAAAAAAAGTATAACTTTAAATTAAAAGTAGAATATGCAACTTAGTTGCACTTAAGAATAAAGTAATATAATTTCATAAATTAAAATATATTATTAAGAGAAATTATTATGGAAATAGAAGAATCAAATATAGCAAATTTACCAACAAAATATGGAAAATTCAAAATAAAAGCATACAAACAAAATAATCAAGAACATTTAGCAATTATGAGTCAAGACTTTGAAGCATTAAGTGAGCCTTATGTAAGAATACATTCAGAGTGTCTTACAGGAGATGCAATAGGAAGTTTAAAGTGTGATTGTGGAAATCAACTTGATTTAGCTTTGCAGTTTATAAATCAAAATGGTGGTTTAGTAATCTATCATAGACAAGAAGGAAGAAATATAGGTTTACTAAATAAAGTAAATGCTTATGCTTTACAAGACCAAGGACGAAATACAATAGAAGCTAACTTAGAACTTGGTTTTAAAGATGATGAAAGGGAGTATTCTATTGTTAAATATATTTTTGAAGATTTAAAAATAGATAAGCTAAAACTTATTACTAATAATCCTGAAAAGATTAGTTATGTTGAATCTTTAGGTGTAAATATAATAGAAAGAATTCCAGCAATCACAAAGAAAAATATATATAATGAAAATTATTTAAATACAAAAAAAGAGTATTTTGGACATTATTTATAGTAAATAAGCTCATCTTGTAGCCCTTTGTAACTTATTTGTAATAGAACTTCATTACAATCCGAAATATTATTATTTCGCAAGGGACAAGATGAAAAGCTTTTCAGTAAAATTAAAACTTTCAATTTCAACTATCATAGCAGTAGTTGGTCTAACAGTTATCACTTCTTTGATGTTTATCTCAATTTCTAATGTAAATAGTCTAAATCAAGCATCACTATATATAGAAATACTTCAATCCAAAATGCTAAAACTAAGGATAAATGAAAAAAACTTCTTAAATAGTTTAGATATTAGTTATGCAAATGAGTTGACAAAAGATTATACAAACTTGATTTCTCATACAAATGATTTAAATAAGTTATTACAAAAAAACTCAATAGATACAAAAAATATTGAACTATTTTTGAAGTCATTAAATGATTATAAGAAAACATTTGAGAAAGTTGTATCAAAACAAAAAGAGATAGGTTTAAATTATAAAGATGGACTTTATGGAAGTCTAAGAGATAGTGTACACAAAGTTCAAAAAATTGGTGAAGAAGTTGGATACCAAACTATGAATGTAAAACTTCTTGAGTTAAGAAGACATGAAAAAGATTTTATGTTAAGAAAAGACAAGTCTTATGTAAAGAAGTTTGATTTAACTATGAGAAAGTTGAGATTTGTAGTAAGAAGCAATAAAACACATATAACAAAAGAGCAAAAAAAACAGATATACGCAATCTTGAAAGATTATAGAACATCATTTTTAAAATTAGTTCAAGCAGAAGAGACAAAAGGACTAAGTAATAATTTAGCTCTTTTAAAACAGATGAAAGATATCGCTAAAAAAAGTGAGATTACACTAAAAAAAGCAGTTGATTCAATAGAAATAGAAACAAATAAAAAAATAGAAGCTATGAAAATATTGGCTTTTGTATTAGCTGTTATTATGATAGGTTTATGTTTGATTTCATCATTTTATATTGCAAAGCAAGTTATTTCTAATATAAATAAATTTCATGATGGGCTTATTAATTTCTTTAACTTTATAAATAATCATCATAATAAAGATATTGAGCCAATATCTATAAAATCTAAAGATGAATTTGGTCAAATGGCTACAATTATAAATGAAAATATTTCAAAAACAAAGAAAAATATACAAAAAGAAGCAGAACTAATAGAAGATGCAACTTATGTAGCAAATATGATAAAGCAAGGTCATTTAAGCAATAAAATTCAAGTAAGCTCAAATAATGAGACATTAAATGAATTAAAAGAAGTTATAAATGAAATGCTTGAAAATATGAGACAAAATATAATTTCAATAATGGATATATTGCAAAGTTATAGAAACTATGATTATACAAAAGTTATAAATACAAGTAATATGCAAGGAAGTATGAAGCAATTAAGTGAAGATGTAAATAGTGTAGGAATGACTATTACAAGTATGCTTGTTGATAGTAGAAAAACAGGAGTTTATTTAGAAAATGATTCAAATAGTCTAACAAAAAATGTTAATACTCTTTCAACTATTGCAAGACAACAAGCTGCAAGTCTTGAAGAAACAGCTGCTGCAATAGAAGAGGTTACTTCAAATTTAGAAAATACTACAAAACAAGCACTTAAAATGTCTAACTTATCAAATGAGACAAAACAAGCAGCTATTATTGGAAAAGAAAAAGCTTCAAAAACTGTTGTTTCTATGGATGAAATAAACCAAACAGTAAATGCAATAACTGAATCAATTAGTGTGATTGACCAAATTGCATTTCAAACAAATATTCTTTCACTAAACGCAGCTGTGGAAGCGGCAACTGCTGGTGAGGCTGGAAAAGGGTTCGCAGTGGTAGCTCAAGAAGTTAGAAATCTTGCAGGAAGAAGTTCACACGCTGCTAAACAGATTAAACAGTTAGTTGAAAATGCAACACTAAAAGCAAATGAAGGTAAAACAATAAGTACTCAGATGATTGAAGGTTTTGAGCAGTTAAATGAAAAAATTGAGCAAACAACTCTTTTAGTAGATGATGTTTCAAAGACTTCAAAAGAGCAAAGTGAGACAATGACACAGATAAATGAAACAATGGCAGAGCTTGATAAAAATACACAAGAAAATGCAAAAGCAGCAGAAAACACAAGTTTAATTGCACAAAAAACTAATAGTTTAGCTATAAAGGCCCTAAAAGCCACAGATGACAAAAAATTTGAGGGGAAAGATGAAATAAAAGCAAAAAATAGCTATTAACTTAAAATATAATTATTTTTATTAATTAATACTCTTTTTTTATAAGAATTAATTTTCATTTAATAAAAATTATCCTATGATTAAAATTATTTTACTAGAAAGGGATGACAATGAAAATAATTAAGACTTTAGCATTTTGTGCTATTAGTGCAAGTTTTATGTTTGGTAGTAGCTCTTTAGTTACTAAAGCAACAAATAGTGGTTTAAAATCAATGCCAGAGAGTAATTTAGAATTACTTAAAATTATTGATAATAAAAAAGACCCAATAACAAAAGAGAAAGTTGAGTTAGGTAAAAAACTATATTTTGATCCTAGGTTATCAAAAAGTGGACTTATTTCATGTAATACATGTCACAATTTAGCACTTGGTGGGACTGATGGTGTTAGTGCTGCAATTGGACATAAATGGACTATGAATCCACATCATCTTAACTCGCCAACTGTTTATAACTCTGTATTTTTTGATGCACAGTTTTGGGATGGAAGAAGTAAACACTTAGCAGACCAAGCACAAGGACCAGTACAAGCAGGACCAGAAATGGCTGCACCAAAATCTTTAGTTGAAAAAAGAATAAACTCAATTCCTGAATATATTGCTGAGTTTAAAAAAGCATATACTGATGATGTAAAAATTAGTTTTGAAAAAATCACTTCAACAATTGCAATTTTTGAGAAAACATTAGTTACTCCATCAAGATTTGATAGTTTCTTAAATGGAAATGAAAATGCATTAACAAAAGAAGAAAAAAAAGGGTTAAATACTTTTATTGATAAAGGTTGTGCTTCATGTCACAATGGTATTGCATTAGGTGGGACAATGCAACCATTCCAAGTTGCAGCTAAATACTCTTTTGCAAAAGTAGGGGATTTTAAAGGTGATAAAAACTCAATGGTAAAAACTCCAACTTTAAGAAATATTACTGAGACTGCTCCATATTTCCATAATGGTCAAATTTGGTCTTTAAGTCAAGCAGTAAAAGAGATGGGTTCTACTCAATTAGGAATAAAAATTAGTGATAAAGAAGCAAATGAAATTGTAACATTCTTAAAATCATTAAAAGGTGATAAACCTCAAATTGTTTATCCTCAATTACCAGAATCTACAATCAATACTCCAAAACCACAGTATGACTAATAAAATGGCTCTTTTGAGCCATTTTTACTTTATAATTTAATTATTGTTTTCATCAACTCTTGGGTCAAGATGAGCAATATCTGCACCAGAAGCCAAAGGCATATTTACAAATGTACTAAGTTCATCATCTGCAACTCTTTTTTTAGATAAAGAGTAAAATGTTAAAAATAGTCCTATTAGTGCATACATAATAAACATTGCATCATTATAGTATTTAAATAAAAACCCTACAATAATTGGAGCAACAAAAGAACCTAATCCATAAGTAAATAGAAGTGTTCTACTTATTTCTAATATATCACTATCTTCATTTAAAACATCATTTGCTCTTGCTAAACTTAAAGGATATAGTGAAAATATAGTAAGTCCTAAAAGAAAAGCACAACCATATAAAAGATTTGTATCTTGTCCTATAAATAAAAATAAAGAAGAAGATATTGCTGTTATAAAAGATACTATTGCAATAATTTTTCTTCTTCCATATTTATCTGAAACAATACCAATAGGCCATTCAGCTAAAAGTCCACCTAAAATTACTGTTATCATAAAATATGAAACTACATCAACAGAGTGATATTTTTCTAGTACATATACAGGAGCCATTGTAAAAAATGAACCTATAAAAATACCACCAATAAAACTTGTTGTTGTTGCAAGGGGAACAATATCATATATTTTAGGTAGGGAGTATCTCTCAAATGGTAGTAGTTTTGGCTCTTTTATTTTTGTTAATGCAATTGATGGAATTGATACTAATACCAAAATAGAACCTAATATAAAAATAGAACTACTTAAGTCATCAACTGTTAAAAATAGTTGTCCTAATGCTGTTGATAAATAAAAGATAATTTCATATATTGCAAGAACTTTTCCTCTAATATCTGTTGTTGATTTTTCATTTAACCAACTCTCAATTATTATAAGAATACTAAAATAGCAAAAACCAGCAATAAATCTTAAAATACCCCATAAAAATTCATTAAAAAATAGATATTGAATCAAAAATGTAATAACCATAAGTGCAGCAAAATTAGTATAACTTCTAATATGTCCAACTTTTGAAATAATACTTTGACTAAATATTGATGAAAGTATTGCTCCTAGGAAAAAACAAGCATTAATAATACCAATTGAAATATCATTGATACCATTCTTTTTTAAATATACTCCAATAAAAGTAAGAACCATACCATAACCAATAGCTAAAAAAGTTATTGAAAAAAATAGCGAAGATATAGGCATAACTGAAAACCTATTTTTTTTAGACATTTTAATAATCCTCGTATTAAAAAAATTTCGAAAATTATACATCAAAAATAATAATTTTATTTAATAAAATAGCTCAAAAAAGAGCCATTTTAATTTAATAGGTTTATTAAGCCATTTGCTAGTCTAACTCTCCAGTTAAAATAATCATGTCCAGAAGGAAAATCCTCATAAAAAACTTGGTATTTTTTTGATATTAAAACATCTTTTAAATGTCTATTTGATTCCAAAATATCAATTGGTTTAAACCCAGTTTCAAATAGTCCTGCATTCAAATAGATTTTAATATTTTTTCTTTTTTCTTTTTTTATTTGTCTTGTTAGCCATTGTGTTTTTTTATCATCTTTTTTACTCCACCAAAATGAACCTGATTGGCTTAATACATTTCCAAAAATATCTGGATACTTAAATGCTACATACATAGATGCTAATCCACCATAACTAGAACCCGTTAAAATAACATTTTCTTTTTTTACTTTTTTATTTAATTTTTTTATTACAAAAGGGTATAGTTCTGTTGCCATAAATTTTGCAAAATCTTCATTACAAGGTAATTCAATACCTCTTTTATTTGCAACATTATCTATAAAAATAGCAACAGTTTGTTTTATTTTTTTTTCATAAATTAAGTTATCTAAAATTGTAGGAGTAGGAATTTTAGATTGATAAGCTTTACCATCAAATACAAAAAGTAAAGCAAACTCTTTATTTTTATCAAAATTATAGGGAGTATAAATATCTATATCTCTTCTATTTTTTAAAATCTCACTACTAATTGAGTAATTCTTTACTATTCCTTTATTTTTACTTTTTTCTAGTGAATAATCTTTTGTATTTTTATCATCAATAATTATAGATGAACTTGTATTGTATTTATCACTATTTTTATTTGTTATATATGGAAATTTATTTAAAGGGTCTTTTTGTAAAGTTGCTAGTATTGCAACTTTTTGTTCTCTTTTTGTTGCTTTTATATTAGGTACATCAGGTGCAAGCTGATAAGATAGCCTTGTTTTTTTTGGAACTATATAACTTATATACCAAATATCACTATTTAACAATCTTGCTAATTTTGGATGAGTATGTTCAGGTGCACCTAATAATCTTACATTTCTTTTAGCACCTTTGTATAAAAAAGTTATTATATATTTGTCAAAATCAACTTTTTCTATTAACGGAGTACCTTTTTTCTTTACCATTTTCCAAAAATTTGAGGTATCATTATTTTTTAGTAGTAGTTCTTTTTGTTTTTGAAGTATCTTACTAATAATTGGTCTAGATACTTTTTCTTCTTCTTTTAGTTGATTTTCTTTTGGGATGATTTTTTCTATTTTAAATGAAAAATTTATATCTTTTGATGAAGTTATTACTTCAAATAGATATTTTCCAGATGAAGGAATTATTGTATGAATTGTTCCATATTTTTGATTTTGTTTTTTTAATATTCTTATTTGAGATTTTTTATTTTTTAATACAAAATTTTTAAAGTCATTATCAGCTTTAAAATTTGCTATTAAATAATCTTCTTTTTTTAACTCTATTTCAAAAGTATATGAACTGTTTTTTTCTATTTTTACTTCTTTCTCAAAGTTTAATTTTTTTGCATTTATGCTTTGAAAATTTAATAAAAAAAGTAAAGAGAAAAAAATACTCTTTACTAATATGTTAGAATTTATAAACAAGTGAAGCTCCTATTCTTCTTGGTGTTGCATAGTTTGCGTAAGTTTGTTTTATTAATCCACCATAATATTTTTCATTAGTTAAGTTTGTTGCATTGATATTTAAATCAAGGTTTTTACTTATTTGATAATTTGCCATTAAATCAATAGTTTTAATAGCTCTTTGACTAATTGTATATGAACTTCTTTGAGTTTTTATTGCTTCTTGATAACTAAATGCTGCACCAACTTTTAATGCAGGTATAAAGCTTGGATTATATGTAATTGAAGCTCTTAATAACTCTTTTGGTAAGTATGTATTGAAATCTTCATCATTATCATCTTTAGTTGTAAATTTTGTATATCCTAAACTCATATTAATATTATCAGTTAAACTACCATTAGCTTCAATTTCGAAACCTTTTGTTTTTACACCATCATTTGAAGTATAATAAGTTCTTCCATCACTTAATGTTCCTCCATAAGCTGCAATATTGTCTTGTTCTGTTTTAAATACTGAGATATTTGTATTTAATTTACCATTAAAAAATGATGTTTTTATTCCTGCTTCATAACTTTTCCCTTCAGCTGGGTCAATTAAACTTTTATTTTCATCAATATAATTTTGAGGCTCAAATGTAGTAGTGTAACTTACATATGTAGATAAATTGTCATTTATTTTATAAACTAACCCTGCATAAGGAGTAAATACACCATTATCTTTAGTCTCTTCTTCACTTCCAAAGTTAATACCTTCTGTTTTCCAATTTGTAATTCTTGTTCCTACTAATAAACTAAGATTATCTAAAATATGATAGTTTGTTGCAAAATATAGTGCAGCTTGTTTTTCTGTATAATCAGTTAAAACTTCAGTTGCATAAGCTGAAGAGTAATCACTTGTATTTCCATTCCAATGGTCTAAATCAACATCAACTCCTAGAGAACCTAAAAAGCCTCTATGTGCAGTTTCATCTTTAGTTCTTCTTGCAAAATTAACACCAATTACAGCACTATGCTCTTGACCAAATAAAGAGTAATTACCATCATAGCTAATATCAATTGAGTGTTCTTTTGTTTCGCTATTTGTTTTTTGAACTAAGTCTGTTTTATAACCTATCTCATTTTGATTTGGAATTCCCCAAAAATTAACTAAATTTGAATCTTCTTTAGTTTTTTTAAATAGATAATTTGCATTTAATTGCCAATCATTAGAAAATGTTTTTCTAATCTTCGCATATGCTTCTAAAGTTTTTACATCTCTATATGCCCAATTTGGTGATGGATTTGCTGAGATATCATAATTTGTAGCTTTACCATTTGAATATACAGTTGGAATTCCACCCCATTGAGAGCTATCATTATCATCTTTATAGTATGAAAATCCAGTAGTAAGTAATAATGTATCACTTAAATCTGCTTCTACAATTGCAGAAAATAAAGTAGAATCAGATTCATATCTATCCAAATAAGAATCAGTATCTTCTTTTGCTGCTATTATTCTTCCTCTTACTGTTCCTTCTTCATTTAATGCACTTGATACATCTAAATCAAATCTTTTGTAATTCCAAGAACCTGCTGATAATTTTACACTTCCTTTTAACTCTTTTGTTGGTTTTTTTCTTATTAAGTTTACAGTTGCTCCTGGATTTCCATGTGCACTTGTAAGTCCAGTTGCTCCTTTTGTAACTTCAACTCTATCAAATAGAGCCATATCCATATCACCATTTAAGTAATTTCCACTTAAAGGAAGACTAACTCCATCAATTTGAATATTTGTTATATTGAATCCTCTTGAAGTGAATTGAACTCTATCTTGTTCTGCTTGTTCAACATAAATTCCATTACTACTATTTAAAACATCTTCTAAAGTAGTAAGATTAAAATCTTTCATTTTTTGTGAAGTTGTAACACTTACACTTTGTGGAGTTTCTAATAAATCTAAATTCATTTTAGTAGCAGATTTTGTAGATTTTATTGTATATATATTACTATTTTCTGTGATAGTATCAGATGAACCTATTACATCAACAGAACCTATGTCTTCTGCATAGATATTTGGTATTAATGCAATTGAAGTAATTAAAGACATGATAATTTTTTTATGAGTCATAATTTAACCTTTGTTTAAAATGATATTGAGTATCATAACTAAATTAAATCACTCTCAAATCACATAAGGTAAATTAATGTCAAAAGTTTCAAATTTTGTAAAAGAAAATATTTCTATATTGATAGTAGAAGATGAAACAGTATTAGCAATAGGAATGGAATATTCATTACAAAATATGGGTTATAATATCAGTGGAATAGAATCATCTGCACAAAATGCTATTAATCATGTAAGACAAAATAGACCAGATATTATAATAATGGATATTAATTTAAAAGGTGATGTTTCAGGAACAACCGCTGCAAAACAAATTTGGCAATATTATAAAGTTCCTATAATATTTTTAACTTCATATAGTGATGAAAAAACTATAAAAAAAGCTATTGAGTGTGAGCCATATGGTTATTTACTAAAGCCTTGTAAAGATGATGAATTAAATATTGCAATTCAAGTTGCAATATATAAACATAACTATTTTTTTAAAAATATCAAAACTTTTAATAAAACAGATAATTTAATAAAATTGACAAATAAAGTAGATTTTCATAAGGGTAAATCTTTACTTTATTATGAAAATAATCCAATAAAATTGACAGGAAATGAGACAAAATTATTTGAAA
Source organism: Arcobacter sp. CECT 8986 (assembly GCF_004116725.1). Lineage (NCBI taxonomy): Bacteria > Pseudomonadati > Campylobacterota > Epsilonproteobacteria > Campylobacterales > Arcobacteraceae > Arcobacter > Arcobacter sp. CECT 8986. The sequence continues at coordinate 164,654 of NZ_PDKG01000002.1, forward strand.
TTTTATGTGAAAATATTGGTGAAACAGTTAGTTTTGAAAGAATAAGTTCTTATATTTGGAGAGATGGTTTTTATGATTTAGGAAAATTAAGAACATTAATTTATAGAGTAAAACAGAAAACAAAAGAGGACTTAATTCAAAGTGTTTTTGAAGTAGGTTATAAAATAGAAGAATTTTAACTTGCGACAATTAAGAAAAAAACTACCTCTGTCTTTAAAGATTGTATTATCATTTTTTATATTAGGAGTTATTTTATTAACACTTCTTTTTATTCTTATTATTCCTAATATAAAAAAGAAAGATTATGAAAGTGCTATATTTCAAACAGAAAAAATTGTTTTATTGACAAGGCAAGAGATAAAACTAGTAGTTGAGTATTTTAGAAGATATGGTAATAGTGAAACAACTATTCATAAAATGGATATTTCTAATCAAATAGAAAAGATAAAACTAAAAGAAAAGTATAATAAAAAATATAACAATTTACATACTGATTTAGAAAAAATATCAAATAATTATACTTGTAGTATTAAATTAAATAATAATTTAATATTTAAAAACTCAAATATCACAAAAAGCTATTCTGAAAATAAATTTGAAAACAATAATTGGATAGTAAAAAGTGCAGTTGATTATGAAACTATTTGTCCCCATGAAAAATACTATTTATACAAAACAAAAATAGCAAACGATAATCTTTATTTAACTTGTGATTCTAATTTCAAACAAAACTCTTTTAATATAGAAGCTCATGTTAAAAAGACAGTACAAAAAGGATTTGAACTTACTCAAAATATTCATGAAGGAAAAATATATCTTATTTGGATAAATAAAAATATAAAAAATCTAAATTTAAATTTTGAGAATTTAGAAAATAAAAATGATAAAAATTTTTGTGTTAGTAATATCTCAAGTATAAAAATACCAAAAACTGGAGAGTTAAAAGTAAAAAATATTTTTGAGGTAGATGATATAAAAACATTTGAACACAAATTGGAAAATAAAGATGCTCTTACTTGGGTTAGTAAAATATATGAAGATGAAAATGAGAAGTTTTTTTTAATTCTAACTTCTTATAAAAAAGATTTTGAAAATAGTTTAAACAATAGCTTTTTAAATATCTTACCAATTTCTATTATTGCATTGATTGTATCAATTTGTGTAGGTTTTTTAATATTTAGAAGATGGATAAAAAGTATAGAAAAACTCTCATTTACAGCACGAAATATATGTAGTGGAAATTTGAGTTTACGAAGTAATATAAAAGGTGATGATGATATTGGAGTTTTAGGTGTTGCTTTTGATACGATGTTAAATACATTGGAAGATAATATAAAACAGTTAGATTTAAAAGTAGAAAATAGAACAAAAGAGTTAACTCAATCTTTAGATGAAAAAGAGACATTATTAAAAGAGATACATCACAGAGTTAAAAACAATTTAGCAATGACTATAAACTTTATAAAATTTCAAAAATATAAAGTTGATAATAACACTACAAAACAGATGCTAACACAAATAGAAAATAGAGTATATACTATGGAGTTATTGCATAGAAAATTGTATGAATCTAAAGATTTAAATTCAATAGATATAAAAAAATATATAAGTGAATTGGTAAATGATTTCTCAAAAAGTTTTGATGATAAAAATATAAATATTACATTAGATATTGATTTGGCTTTTTTAAGTATTGATTATGCGATGCCTTGTGGTTTAATTATCAATGAGGCATTAACTAATTCATATAAATATGCTTTTAAAAGTGATACAAATAATCAAATAAAAATAAGTTTTAAAGTAGATAATTATAAAAATTGTATTTTAAATATTAAAGATAATGGAATAGGATTACCAGATGATTTTGATCTTAATAGGGCAAAAAGTTTAGGATTGAGATTAATATATTCAATATCAAAAAATCAACTTTTAGGAAAAATAGAGCATATAAAAAAGGAAGGAACAGAGTTTAAAATAGAGTTTAAAATAATGGAAAATTGATTAATATTGTCAAAATTAATAAAATATTTTACAAATATTTTGTAATAAATTTACAAATTTGTTGTAAATAAAAACAGAATTTAAGAGAGAAATTATTCTAAAAATGTTAATTTTTATGTGGATTGATATAGTAAGCAATTCGATTGCTTTTATTTTTAGTAAAAATTTTTAATTACTTTAAAATCCATTTAGATTAATAGGAGAATAAAATGAATCCAAAATTCATTAAAGGATTACTATTATCTTCTTTAATTGCAATAAGTGCACAAGCTGCAACATGGAAGTATGCAATTGAAGAGAGTATTAGTGATGTTCAAGGCGTTTATGCCACCAAGTTTAAAGAGTATATTGAAAAGAACTCTTCAAATAAAATAAAGATTTATCCTTATGGAACATTAGGTGAATCAGTAGATGTTATGGAGCAAGTTCAAGCTGGTATTATTGAGTTTATTGACCAATCTCCAGGATTTACAGGAACTTTAATTCCGGAAGCTCAAGCATTTTTACTTCCTTATGTATTTCCAGAAAATAGTAAAGCAATAGATAACTTTTTCAAAAACTCAAAAGCAATAAATGAGATGTTTCCTAAGCTTTATGAAAAGAAAGGATTACAGTTACTTAAAATGTTTCCAGAAGGAGCAGTTTCAATAACTACACAAAAACCTTTTTATAAACCACAAGATCTAAATGGTAAAAAAATTCGTGTTATGACATCACCTTTACTTGTAGAAACATATAAAGCCTTTGGTGCTGTTCCTACTCCATTAGCATGGGGAGAAGTTTATGGTTCTTTACAAACAAAAATTATTGATGGTCAAGAAAATCCAATGTTTTGGATAGAGTCTTCTAAATTATATGAAGTATCTAAAGTAATCACAGATATTGGACATAATATTTTTACTACTGCTGTAATGGCAAATAAAACTTTTTATAACTCTTTATCTAAAGAAAATAAAAAACTAATACAAAAAGCAAGTAAATATGCATTTGAGTATATTTTAGATTATCAAAAAAGTATTATTAAAAAAGCAAAAGATAAAATCAAAAAAGAGAAACCTTCTATAAAATTTGTAACACTAACAAACAAACAAAGAGAACCATTTAGAGAAGCTGCAAAAGATGTATATAAAAAATATGTTGAAATGACAGGTGAAAGTGGAAAGAAAATTTTAGAGCAAATGTTAGTTGATTTAAAAGAGGCGTCAAAGTAGATTAATGAAATATTATTTTAATAAAACATCTAAAACTTTACAAGTTTTACTTGATAAAGTAGATAATACTCTAAGCAAGATTGAATCTATCTTGCTTGGATTGGGTGTAATATTGATGGCTTTAAATACAATCATCAATGTAATAGGTAGATTTGTTTTTAATCACAGTTTTTTCTTTAGTGCTGAATTAAATAGAATATTAATTATTTTAATAACCTTCGCTGGAATGGGTTATGCTGCAAGAAGAGGGCGTCATATTAGGATGTCTGCAATATATGATGCACTTCCTAAAAAATTAAAAAAGATATTTATGATATTTATATGTTTAATTACTTCATTTGTAATGTTTTCACTTTTTTATTTTTCTTTGGATTATATAAATAAATTAATCATCTCAGGAAGAATTTTGCCTTCACTTCAAATACCAGTTTATATTACATATATTTGGGTTCCCATAGGTTTTTTTATTACAGCAATACAATATTTTTTAACTGTGATTAAAAATATAATAGAAAAAGATGATGTATATTTATCAACAGAAGTTATCGATGAATATCATGATGTTGATGTGTAAACAGAGGTAAAATAAATGGCTTTATTAATATTTTCTGTTATGTTAGGACTTTTACTTTTAGGTTTTCCAATGATTGTTCCTTTAGTTGTAGGAACTTTTGTAGGATTTATAGAGATATTTGGTGATGTTAGTAAAATGCAGTTTGTAATTCAGCAGTTTTTAGCTGGAATAAAACCCGCTTCTTTAGTTGCTGTTCCTATGTTTATTTTTGCTGCTGATATTATGACAAGAGGTCAATCAGCAAATAGATTAATCGAAATGGTTATGAAATTTATAGGACATATAAAAGGAGGTTTAGCTGTTAGTACTTCTGCTGCTTGTACTCTTTTTGGTGCAGTTTCTGGTTCTACACAAGCAACTGTTGTTGCAGTTGGTTCGCCTTTACGTCCAAAGATGTTAAAAGCTGGATATAAAGACTCTTTTATTTTGGCTTTGATTATTAATTCAAGTGATATTGCTTTTTTAATTCCACCTAGTATTGGTATGATTATTTATGGAGTAATTTCAGAAACTTCAATTGCTGAGTTATTTATAGCAGGAATAGGTCCAGGACTTTTAATACTATTACTTTTTTCAATTTATAGTGTTATTTATGCAGTTGTAAATGATGTTCCAACAGAGCCAAAAGCTAGTTGGAGAAGTAGACTAAAAGCAGTAAAACAAGCCTTATGGCCACTTGGTTTTCCTATTATAATTGTAGGAGGAATTTATGGTGGAATATTTAGTCCAACTGAGGCTGCTTCAATATGTGTTTTATATGCAATTATTTTAGAAACTTTAGTTTTTAAAACTATGAAATTAAAAGATGTATTTGATACTGCAAAATCTACTGGATTAATAACAGGAGTTGTATTTATTTTAGTTGCTGCAGGTGCTGCATTTTCTTGGGTTATTTCATTTGCTCAAATACCTCAAGAACTTCTATCTTCAATAGGTATAAACCAAATGCAACCAAAAGAGATTTTGTTTGTTATTTCTATTGCATTTTTTATTGGATGTATGTTTGTTGACCCAATTGTTGTGATTTTGATATTAGTTCCAATTTTTGCACCAGTTGTAAAAAGTGTAGGATTAGACCCTGTTTTAGTTGGTACAATTATTACTTTACAAGTTGCAATTGGTTCGGCAACTCCACCATTTGGATGTGATATTTTTACTGCAATTGCTGTATTTAAAAGACCTTATGTTGAAGTTATAAGAGGAACATTACCTTTTGTTTTGATACTATTTTTTGTAACAGCAATGCTTATATTTTTCCCAGATATATCGCTGTTTTTAAGGGATTTAGCTTTTAAAGAATAGACTTCAATTATGAAGTCTATTCTTAGTCAGTGAAAATTTCAAATAAAATTGATTTTAGTTCACTTTTCATCTCTTCATTTAAATCTTTTCTATCTGTATAGATATAAAAAGGAACTGTGTTTAGCATTGAGTGTTTAAGTCTTTTTCTAAGAGTTGATACTTCATCTAAATTGATTAGTTCTTCTCCATCATATAAACTAAAATCTTTTTGAACACCTAAGTTAAAAGATACTATTTGATATGTCAAGAAATACTCTTTTTTCTCAATTTCCCATTTTTTTACAAAGTTATCAAGTACTGTTTGTAGTTTTTTTAATTTAAATTCAGTTATGTATCCAAAACTCTCTCTAAATTTATATCTTTCAACAGTTGAGAAGTTTAATACTCTATAAAATTCATTTAGGTTTTTCCAAGGACTTGAAAATACTCTTTTACCAAAAAGAACCTCTTCGAAGCAATATAGATATTTTTGGTCTTTTCTTGTTATTTGGTTACTATTCTTTATTTTGAAGTATTCTTCTTTAAAAAGACTTATCAGCCAGTTTTCATCAAGTAAACAAACTGTATCTAACTGTTTATTTGAGTCTTCTAGGCTTAAAAACTTCCATAACATAGATATTGAATTTGATAGCTTATCTATTTGTTTTGTATCTTTAAAATAGTTAGAAGATAGATACTGAACCACACTTTCTAAAACAGTATCTGTTTTTGCAATACCATGGTTGTAAATAACTTTTTTATAAAGATTAAATCTAAGCTCTAGCATATGCTCGATGTCTATTAAAGACATATCAAAAAAGCTTAATACAAATCTATTATCTTTTTTTACAAGTATTGCTTGCTTTGTAATTCTAATATGGTCAATTGGTCCAGTAATATAACCACTTGCAAGCATATCTCTATTTATATAATCAAGTCTATCTGCATCAACAGTACTATCAATATATTTGTGTAAAACACTAAAATCAAAATCTTTATAAACTCTATTTTCTAAAATATAAGTTGATAATATTTTAAGAAGTTTTAAATAATTTACATTCTTTTTAAGAAGTTCTGGCAACTCAATATCAAAAAGTAAATCAAGAAGTTTTTTACCTATTGCTTCATGTAAAACTAAAGTAGAATTTTGTGTTATTTTCTCATAAATTTCAATAAACTCTTTCTCTTTATCGTTTAAAATCTCTTTTTGAATTATTTTTGTATATACTTTTTTTAGTGCATGTTCAACTTGATGAGAAAATGGAAGATGACCAACATCATGTAGTAATCCCACAATTCTTATTGTTTGAAGCATAATTGTATATACAGCTCTTTGAGATTTTGATTTTGTAGGAATAGTAAATTGGTATAGTGCTTTATTTGCAAAATACTCTAAATCTTTGATTTGTAAGTCTAAGTTGTTCTCTACAATAATCTCTTTAATTACATATTTTAGTTGTTTTAAGAACTCATTTTTTGTTATTTTATCTGCATTAAGTATTGAGTTTTTAAACATAAATGAAGCTAAATGCATTGTTCCTAATGAGTGAATAAATCTTTTAGTTGTAATTGATGGAAAAGAGAAATATGCAAGTGCATTTTGTGTAATAAACTGTAATCTATTTACTATTTTTGTTTGTAAAATTTTATCTTCTAACTTTGTATACTCTATATGATTGTATATTGTATCATTTATTAATCTATTGTGTATTATTCTAAAATCCTTCTATTTTTTTATATTATATCTTTTAAATAATAAAATTGTTTAATTAAATTATATAAATTTTAAGTTGCATAATGGTTACTAAAGATTTAAAGGAGTATTATTTTAATAATGATTATTATTAAGGAAATAAAAATGAATTATGACGACATTATAATAGGACTAATTGCAATAGGTTGTATATTTTATTTATATCAAAAATTATTTAGAAAAAAAGGTGATTGTGGCTGTGGTGGCGGTGGCAATTGTAGTTCAAAGAAAAAATAGAGATTACTCTCTATTTTTTTTATTTTCAAAGATTCTTTCTGTAAATTCTGCAAATTTACCTCTTACTGCTTTTTCTAATTCAATGGCAAACATATTTATCTCATCATGTTTTTCATTTGTCTGTTTTAGAAGTGTAGTAAGACCATTATTATATTTATTTAAATATAGATTATCTATTTGTCTATTTGAACCAATCACTATTGCCATACATGATTCATCAAGTCTACTTAAAATAAGTTGAGTTGTCTTTTCACTAGAGTTTTGCCACTCATCCATTATCACAATAGCTGAACTCAATGTTCTACCTCTTGCTTCCCCTGGCCATAATGTTTCAATACAATATTTTGATGTAAGTTCAGAGATTTTTGATTCTATTGATTCTTTGTTTTCTCTATTTTCATTTTTTTTCAACTGTTTTTTTGCAACAAACTCTAAAGTATCTGAAAGTGCCATATTATATATTCTAAACTTCTCATCATTTCCAGCAAGATAACCTATATCTGCACCTTTATCAAGTGACTCAATAGAGTTTCTAACATATACTATTTTGTCATATAATCCTAAATCAATAAGTCTCATAGCTGAAACAATAGACATCAATGTTTTACCACTTCCAGCCTTTGCATCAATAACCAATAAATCAAACATATTAGATAGTATTGCTTTCATAAATAGTTTTTGTTTTAGGTTTACTGGTTTTATATTTAAAGCTTTGAAATCAGATTCTGTTAGTAGATTTATTTTTTCATTTATTATTAGTGCATATGCTTTATTCCCATCACTGCTTTCAAAACAGTATGAAAAATTTTCTTGAGTATATTCACTATCAAAGTTTAAAATATCTGATTGTTCTAGGCTATTAAATAGTGAAGAATCAAGTGTTATATTTTTTAGAAACTCAAACTTTGGAACTGTTGATTTGTCATCATGCAGAGTTTCTGCTTTGATTCCTTTAAATAGTGCAAAAGTTCTTGCATAAACATCAAGTGATAAGAATATAGTTTGAGCACCTTTATAGTACTCTTGTGCAATTACAGCAACTTCAATTATTCTTTTATCATTGCTTTCACTTATATGCACTTGTTCTATTTTAGCTTCATAAATATCTTTTGAAATGATATTTAAATTTAGTGAGTCATTAAAAAGTTTTACTACTTTATATCCTGGTTTATAGTCAACTTCTTTAATTTTCATATTAGCTAGTAATCTAGCAAACTCTCTTGCATAAAACCCTAGTTCATTTGTCAATTTCTTCTTATCTTCAAGTTCTAATAGAACAGTCTCAGGAATTACAATTTTGTTAGTTTTATTGTCTGATATTCTATTTAGATTCTGAATATTTTGTAAGATGATATTGGTATCTAGTACATATATTTTTTCTTTCATAAGAAAATTATATCCCTAGAACGATTACATTTTAATGACAAATTGTATATTTGTTACACAAGTTGTGTAACAAAAACTCTTTTATTGTCTACTTTTTTAATTTGAGAAAAATTATCTAAATAATCAAGATAAGCAATGATATATTTTCTACTTAGAGGATATCTCTCTTTGAAGTTTTGAATATCAATATATCCTTCATCAGTTATTATTTTTTTCATCTCTTTTACTATGTGTGTTAAATTATCTGCATGAATAAAAAGATTGTGTTGTAATCTAAATACTTGTTTTTTAGAGCATAATGCTTTTAAAATATTATCTCCAAGTTTTCTATCTATATCCAAATCATCATAGATATTATAAGGTGCAGTTGGACTAAATTTCTCTTCTTCTAATCTTTTTGCAATTAGTGTTTCAAGTGATTGTGTAAAATCTTCTTTTATATTTGCATTTTTATATAAGTTCTTTTCTCTTTTTAGAAAATTACTTTGCGTTAATTCATCTAAAACTAACTGAATAAAAGAAGTACTTGCCCATTTTATTCTAAGTTTAATAGCTGCATTTGAAAGTAGGGCAAATTTATTCTTTTTATAAATATCTTCGATTTTTTCTTTGATATAATCTTTTGTTTCAATTGGATAGATTATTAACTCTTCTTTATCACAAAATACATTAGATAAGTTCTCTCCAAATTCAACTGCTTCTTGATGACTTAGTGCAAATCTTTGAGCAGAAGAGATTAAACCCAAACCTTTTTTATGTGCTTGCAATAATATTTTATATGCTTTATCAAAATTTGATTGGTAAAGTGAATCTAAAAGTTCTTTTTTTTGTGTTTTTTTCATTGGGTCATTTACACAATTTAAAACAGTTCCTCCAGCAATAGTATCGTTTGATTGTCTTAAAATAACTTTCTCTTTATAAATAGAGAAAAACTCTTCTTTTGCTTTTACTGTTGCAAAACCCTCTTCTAAACTAGAAGTTGAATCAAATAATAAAACTTTAACTTCCACTTTTTTAGAACCAATAAATAAAGAGTATGTTCTATTGTGATATAGCTTTTTACCTTTTAAGCATTTAAAACTAATATCTAAAGTATTAAAACCTCTTAAGTATCCTTTTTTAGATATTATGTCACCTCTTTTTAAATCTGCTGTTTTTATATTTTGTAGATTTAAAGCAGCTCTATTTGAGATATTTGCTTCAAGTGCATTCTTATTATGAACTTGAATATTTTTTATTTTGGCTTCTTTATTTAATCTTGGAATAAATACTTTTTCATCAATCTCACATTTATTTCCTAAAACTGTACCTGTTACAACAGTACCAATTCCTTTTACTGAAAATACTCTATCTATATAATATCTAAAGAAATTTTCTTGTTCTTTATTTGTACTTTTTATAGTAAATAGTTTCTCTTTTAAATTCTCAATTGAAGCTTTATCATTTGTAGATACACTACATATAAATTTAATATCAAAATTAAAATCTTTTAAAAAGCTCTGTATTTGTGATGTTACTTCTTTTAGTTTATCTTCATCTACTAAATCTTTTTTTGTAATAACAACAACTAACTCTTTAATATTAAGTAAATCAATAATCTCAATATGTTCTACTGTTTGAGGCATAATTCCTTCATTTGCTGCAACTACTAACATTACGCAGTCAAATGAAAAAGCTCCCGCAATCATATTTTTTACAAGTTTTTCATGCCCTGGAACATCAATAAAAGCTATATTTTGTTGACCTCTTCTTAAGTTTGAAAAAGATAAATCAATAGTAATACCTCTTTGTTTTTCCTCTTTTGTTTCATCACCTTCAAAACCATTTAATGCTTTGATTAGTGATGTTTTACCATGGTCAATATGCCCAGCAGTACCTATAATAATATTGCTCATTTAAATACCTTTTTTATAATTGTTACTATTTCATCAAGTTCAGCTTCTTGTATACTTCTAAAATCTAATAATACTTTTTCATTTTCAATTCGTGTTATTAGATTATTTTTTCTTAAAAGTTCTTCTATTTTATTTGGTTTGAAATCTTTATATTCAATACTCAAAGCAATTGTAGGAATTTTCCTATTTGGTGTTGTTCCTCCTCCAATAAGAGATGAGGTTTCTATTATCTCACAATTGCAAATGTTTTGTAAATTCTCTTTTATATATTGTGCTCTTTTATTTAGTGTTTGTGTTGAAGTATATAGCATTTTTAAAGTTGGAATATCTTCAAGTTCATCTTTTAAGTATGAATTTAAATGAACTTCCAATAAGCTAAGTGTTATTTTATCAACCCTTAACATTCTTAATAGTTGATTCTTTTTTATTTGCTTAATTAACTCTTTTTTACCAAGAATTATTCCTGCTTGTACACTTCCTAATAATTTATCCCCAGAAAAACTTATTAATGAAGGATTATGTTGCATTATTTTTAATATTGATGGTTCATTTTTATCTAAATTATAAGGCAAGTCAATCATATGACCACTTCCCATATCATAATAATCAATTACTTTATTTTTATTAGCTATATCAATTATATCTTCAAGTGCAACTTCACTTGTAAAGCCTTCAATAGAGTAGTTTGATTTGTGTACTTTCATTAAGATTGAAGTATTACTATTTATTGCTTCTTCATAATCTTTTTTATGAGTTTTATTTGTTGTTCCTATCTCTTTTAAAATAGCTCCACTTTGTGACATTACTTCAGGAACTCTAAAACTTCCTCCAATCTCTACTAATTCACCTCTACTTACAACAGCTTCTTTATTTTTTGCAAAAGTATTTAGTATTAAAAATACAGCACTTGCATTATTATTTACTACTAGTGCATCTTCACAACCTGTTAGGTTTTGTAGAGTTTTTACTATATGAGAGTATCTTTCACCTCTTTTACCTTTTTTTAAATCATATTCAAGGTTATTATATGAACTTACTAAACTTTTAACTTTATCAAAACTTTTTTGTGTAATTAGACTTCTTCCAAGATTTGTATGAACTATTATTCCAGTGGCATTAATTACCTTTTCTAAAGAAGGTTTTGTGATATATTCATATTCTGATATAACATCATCAATTAATCTTTGCTCATCGATATTATCAACATTATTAGATAAAATATCTTCTCTTAATTTGTTTATTTTATCTTTTGCAATTTTTGTAATTAATTTAGAAGAGTAGTTTTCAAAGATTTTATTTTTGATAAATTTATCAACTTTTGGAATCTGTTTTAGTAAAGTCATTTTTACCCTTTTATATTATTTTAAATTTATATGTAGTAAAATTACATACTTATTGGGAGGTATGCGATCCTGGTGGACGCCACGGGCTTCAACCCCGATGTCTGGCTTTGTGTAAAGTTGGAGGTAGGTTCGATTCCTACACCTTCTCGCCAAACTCCCATCTTATTAAACTACATTATATCAAAATCAATACTTTTATTATTATTAAAGTCTTTAAGTTTAAATTTTTTTGAAATTATATCTTAAGGGTGTTACTAAAAAGCTTAATTTAGGTAAATTTTTTTTTACTAATTTTTTTGAGAAATAAAAAAACCCCTCAAATAAATTCAAGGGGTTTGGAAAATTGCCACAGAACAGTATTATAACAATTAAATGGTATCTAAAAGTTACTTTTTTAGTGAATAATTATATCTTTTGCACCTTTTGGTATAACATCACCAATAATTGCAGCATAACCAAAAGATAAATCTTCTATCTCTTTAATGTACTCTTTTGCATCCTCTTTACTCATAGATATTAGTAATCCACCAGAAGTTTGTGCATCACTAAGTATAAGTTTAAAAGATTCATCTACATTATTCATAAATAGAACTTTATCTTCTATATATTTTAAATTTCTTTTTGAACCACCAGGAACTACGCCTTGTTCACATAAAGAAATAGCCTCTTGTACCAATGGAACACTACTTGAGTTTATACTAAAAGTAATCAATTCGTTTATACATTCTAAAGAGTGACCTAAAAGTCCAAAACCTGTAATATCTGTACACGAGTGAACTTTATATTTTTTCATTATTTTTGATGGTAGATAATTTAATGCAGACATAATATCACTACATTTTTTTATCATACTATCAGTTAATAAATCTCTTTTAATAGCTGTTGTTAAAATACCCATACCAATTGGTTTTGTTAAAACAAGTACATCCCCAATTTGTGCAGTATTATTTCTAACTATTTCATCAGGATGAATCATCCCTGTAACACTTAGTCCGTAATACATCTCAGGTGATTCAATAGTATGTCCACCTAAAAGTACTCCGCCGCACTCTTTAATCTTTTCATTACCTCCATTTAGAATCTCTCCTAAAGCCTCTGAAGATAAATTTTTTCTATCAAAACCTACTATATTTAACGCAGTTTTTACTTCCGCACCCATAGCAAAAACGTCACTAAGTGAATTTGCAGCAGCTATTCTCCCATATAAGTATGGGTCATCAATAACCGGCGTGATAAAATCAAGTGTTTGAACCATTGCTTGTGTATCATTTATTTGATATACACTTGCATCTTCACTTGTATCAAATCCTACTAAGACTCTGCTATCGTTTGGTTTTAAACTACATATAGTTTGTTTAAGGTCACCCGGACCCATCTTTGCAGCTCAACCAGCAGCGTTTACAAATTTTGTAAGTTGATATTCGTTATTCATTTTTTACTCTTATTTATTTTTTTTCATTTTACTTTTAATTAAGTTAAAGTTAAATTAATAAAATAATATTGGTAAAAAATTTTTTACTTTTATTAAGTTTACTTTTATTTACACTATAATATTATTTCAATAACAATACGTTCAATTACCATAGGTTATGGTTGACTTAAAGTATTTATTGCTTTATATCTTTATCGCTGAACAAATAACAGTAGAGGCACAAAGAATGCAAAGAAGATCTTTTTTAAAAACAGCAGCAGTTGTAGGTACAACAATGGCTATTACTCCTTCAATAGTATTATCAGATACTAAAACAAACGCTTTTGGAATAACTAAAAAACCAAGAAAGTTTTCAGTTACAAATACATTTGATTTAGAAACAAATGACCAAGTTGCAAAACTTTGGGTTCCACTTCCTTTAGATTCTAGTTATCAAAAAGTATTAAAAGTTTCATATGATGGTGATTTTGATGAGGCATTTATCTCAAATAATAACGCATATGATACAAAACTTTTATTTGCTAAATGGAATAAAAATTCAAAATCAAGAAAATTAGTTGTTAAATTTGACATAATTATGCAAGAAAGAAGTGTTAACTTCCCAAAAGCAAAAAATAGTACTATTTACCCAGAAGATGTAAAAGAGTTCTTAAAAGGAACAAAACATACACCAATCACAAAAAAACTTACATCTTTCGCAAATGAAATAACTAAAGATGCAAGAACTCCATTAGAAAAAGCACAAGCAATTTTTGATTGGACAGTAGATAACATGTACAGAGATGAAAGTGTTATTGGTTGTGGAGTAGGTGATGCTTCTAGAATCATTGAAAAGAAACTATTTGGTGGAAAATGTACAGATGTAAGTTCTGTATTTGTTGCATTATTAAGAAATGCAGGAATTCCTGCAAGAGAAGTGTTTGGTATCAGATTAGGTAAATCAATGATTTCTAAATCTTGTGGTAAAGCTGATGAAAATGGTTTTGCTAAAATAACTGGTGGTCAACATTGTAGAGCAGAGTTCTATTTAGTTGGATTAGGTTGGGTTCCAGCAGATCCAGCAGACGTGACTAAAGTAAGAACACAAGAAAAACTTACAAATGATGATAAAAAAATCAAAGATTTAAGAAAATATTTCTTCGGAAATTGGGAAATGAACTGGGCAGCATTTAACTATGCTAGAGATTTTGTATTAAATCCAAAACCAGCACAATATCCATTAAATATGTTAGGTTATCCATATGGTGAAATGGATGATGATGTATTAAATTACTATGCACCTAAAGAGTTTAAGTATTCATATACTTCACAAGAAGTAAAATAGTTAAAATGAAAAAAATAGCATTAATAGTATCAGCAGTTTTTACTGCTGTACTATCTACATTGTGCTGTATTCCTGCATTTTTATTCATCTTTTTTGGTGTTAGTGTAGGAGGATTGACATTTTTAAGTGATTTAGGATATTTACGTATTCCTTTTTTTATAATCACAATGATTTTGTTATTTTTTGCTTTTAAAAAGAGTAATTCAAAAGATATAAAATGTGCATGTTCTAAAAAAGAGATATTAAAAAAGAGTCTTGTTTTTAGTTCTATATTTTTGCTATTTTTTGTATTGCTTTTTTATCCAGAATTTTCTGTTTATTTTATTGATTAGGAAATCTTATGAAGAAATTATTTTTACTATTTTTTATAACTGTTTCTCTTTTTTCAAAAGAAGTAGCAATAAAAGTAGAACAAATGCATTGTCCTTTGTGTACAACGATGATAAAACAAGCCATTAAAAAAGTAGATGGAGTTACAAAAGTTAAAGTAAAGCTACCTACAAAAACTGCAACTGTTAACTATGATGAGAGTAAAGTAAATATTGCTGATATTTTAAAAGCAATAAAATCAACTTCATATGAAGGTGAAGTTATCAAATAGCCTTAGATATTATCTAAGGCATTCTCATCAAATCTATATGTTTTGTGTTGAACTTTTATTAAAATATGTTTTTCTGCTAACTCTTTAAATAGTTTAATAAGTGTTGGTTTTGAAATATTAATTCTATCCATTATATCACTGTATGATGCCGAAAAAATATTGTTATTATCTAAATTATTTATAATATATTTTATAATATCTACTTGTTTACTATCTGTAATTGCTGATATTGTTTTGATTACATGATTATTTCTTCTTAACTCTTTTTCTTGAACTATTGGTAATAAAATATCATGTAAAGTTGTTAATAACTCTTTTATATTTATTGGTTTTACTATATAGTTTTCTACTTTTAATTTTATTGCATCTAGTAAATATTTTGTATCAGTATGAGCTGTTGTAAGAATAGTTGGAATATTTATATTTCTATCTTCTTTTAGATTTTTTAAAAAATCAATACCGTTTTCATTTTCAAGTAATATATCTGAAATAATAACATCAACTTTTTTATTTTTTAAAACTTCTAAAGCCTCTTTTGAAGTCTTTACAGCATAAATTTCATTTACAAAATCAATTAATACATCATGGGTATGTTTTAATAAATTTTCATCATCTTCCAGATATAAAATATTAAACTTATTTAATATGTTTAAATCCTTATTTTGCATTTTCTAACACCTCATTTAATATTGGAATTTTTATAATAAATAAACTACATGAGTAATTATCTATTTTATCAATCTTATGGATAATATTTTTTTGATAGATTGAACCATACATATGTTTTTCAACAATTTGTTTTGACATATAAAGTCCGATACCAGTACCAGCACTTTTATATTTAGTAGTATAATATGGCTCAAATATTTTGTGTGCTATCTCTTCTGGAACACCACCACCATTGTCAATAAAGTTGATAACCATATCGCTTTTGTATTGTTTTACAACTACTTTAATAATTCTATCATTTTTATTTACATTAGAACATAAAGCATCTTTTGAATTATTTATTAAATTTAAAAAAACATGAGATAGTTCATTATAATAACTATTTATGTTAATATCTTGTTTTATTATGAATATTACTTTTATTCCAGCTTTTTCAAGTGCATATTTTGATAACTCAAATGAGTGTTCTATACAATCTTTTATACTAAATATCTTTTTTGTTTTATCTGGTGAGAAGAAGTTTTTAAAATCATCTAAAGTATTAGACATATTTTCAGCCAAAAATAAAGCATCATTTACTTTTTCATCAATAAACTCATCAGTTAATTTTCCAAGTTGCATTTTTGTTTGAAAACTTTGAACAATCATAGTAATAGAACCAAGTGGTTGACGCCATTGATGGGCAATATTATTTAGCATCTCTCCTAAACTTGCAAGTCTTGCTTGTTGGAACATAATAATATCTTTTTTTCTGTTGTTTTTAACTTCTTGAATTACTCTTTTTTCCAGTGAATTATTCAATTCAACCAATTGCTTAGTCTTACTTTCAACTTTTGCTTCTAGTAGTTTATGCAGTCTTTTAAAGTGGTTGATTAAAAGTACCGAAAGAATAATAGAAAACAGAAATATTAACACAATAGATATCATAGATACTGCAATAATTACATCAAAACCTTTTTCTGTATCTCTTTTTTCATTTAAGGCAAGAGTTAAATCATAGTTAATTAAACTTGTAATATAAATATTTATAGCATTGATTTCTAAATGAAGTTTATTAAACTCCTCTTTTATATTATTTTCATTTTTATGAGATAACTCTAAGTTATGTAATCTTGCATTAATATTTATCATTTTTTTATCAATATTTTCAGAAATACTTTTATGCAAAATCTCATTTTTATAGTATTGTTGTTGTGTAGTTAGAAACTTTTTTATGATATTACCAATATAAATAGTAGGTGGAGTCATATCATTAGATTTTTTATACTCTTTCCAGTTTGTTTCTATTAATTGAAGTGCAAGATTTATTACATCATTTGCTTGTTTATAAGTTATACTTTTATCTTCAATATCATAAAGAGTATCTTGAATATTTACTTTGTATGTATCTTTTATATTTTCTAGTTTTATAAGAGGTTTTGTTCTTTGTTCATAAAGTTTATCAAAGTCATATTTAATAGAAAAAGTAGTCATAAGTGCTAGAATAACTATTCCTAACATACCACTTGAAATAATAAATATAAGAAAGTTTGTTTTTAATGCAAAATTGAAATTATCAAAGTATGAAAGTATTTTTTTTAACATTATTTTTTTATCTCTTTAAATTTATTATTTTTATATGTAAACAAATAGACTGTATTTAAATATTGATTATTTTTTAAATCAATAGGAATTCCATCTAAAGTATTATTTGGAATATGTTGCATTGTTTTTAAAAATCTTCTTCTTGTTAGTGAGCCATTTACATGTTGTAAACCAGTTACTATGATTTTTGCTGATAAATATGCTTCTAGTGATATAAATCCAGGTTTAAAATCTTTATAGTATTTGCTTACAATTTCATGATACTCTTTTACAACTGGAATTGAAGTATCATTATAATCTGGTACTACTTGAGAGAAAATCAGATTATTTGTATTATCTTTTAGTTCATCAATCATTGCATTTGCATCACCAAATGAAATATTACAAAATAGTGTATCTTTGAAATTTTCATTATTTTTTGCTTTTTTTATAAATAGAGTATTTGCTTTATTTGCTCCAATCATAATAATAGCTTGTGGAGAAGCATCTTTTATCTCATTAAAAGCATGACCTATTGATAAAGTATTTCTTTTATAACTTCCTTCAGCAATAAGTTTTAATTTTCTTTTTTTAAGAGATTTTATTACTGATACATAACCTTCTTCACCAAAATCATCATTTTGGTAAAAAACAGCAAATCTTGTGATTTTTTTAGTGTAATGTAGATATTTAATAATCGCTTCTATTTCTTGAGCATATGAAGCTCTAAAATTTATAAAGTTTTTTTCATTTGACTTTCTTAAAAAACTAGCTCCAGTAAATGGTGCAATAAAAGGAATATTATCTTCTAATAATAAGTTTAAAATATTTTTTACCGTAGATGTTCCAACATATCCAAATAAAGCAAATGCTTCATCTTGATATAAAAGTTTTGTTGTATTACTTGCAGTTAATTTTGGTTCATATTTGTCATCATATGTTATGTATTTAATAGTTCTATTTGGTATTAGATTATTATCATTTGCATAATTAAAGTATGAAGAAGCACCTATTATTACAGAGTGTCCCCACTCCTTAACTATCCCTGTTTTAGGAATTGAACTACCCAAAACAATTTCAGGATTTCTGTACTCTTTATCTTTAAAAAAAAGATATAAAATTGTAAGTATTGATATTAAAATAAATAATTTTTTAGCCATTGTTAATTGTACTAAAAAAATAGTTAAAATCTGAAATATAAATTAAAACTGTTTTATTCTTTAAATTATACACTTAATTAATTTGGTAAAAAAATTTTTAACTTTTAAGTATAAGTTAAGAATATAAGGAATAGAATTTTGGTAAATAAAAATTTACCAAAATGGATTTGAAAATGACTTTTTTTTATCCTCTTGAAATAAATTTTATTTTTTAGTTCCTAATATATAGTCTTTGAAGACTAATTGTGTCCTATTTTATATGCATAGTAATATGCAAAATTTGCATATTAAAACAGATAAATGAGAAAAGTGGATAACTTTTTTGATTTATCTCTTTTGAAAAAAAGAGAGAAACAAACGCTTGGAGGAAAGAGATGAAAGAGGAAAGAAGGAGTTTTATAAAAAGAACTCTGGAAGCAAGTGCAATAGTAGCTGCAGGAAGTACAGTTGCAATGGCAAGCAGTAAAAGTGAAAAAAGAACAAGTGGAAATGGTGTAGTTATAGGGAAATCTCCGAAAAAAGAGGTTTTATATAAACAAACAGCCCAATGGGAAGCTTTTTATAAAGCTAGTTATTAAAAAAGAGGAGTAAAAGAATATGGGTAAAAATATACTCAATGAGATGTCTTTGAAACTAGGAAGAAGAAATTTTCTAAAACTTGCTTCAATCGGTGCAGGGATTGGTGCAACATCAATGTTTGCATCAACAAAAAGTGTAAGAGAAGCAACAGAAGAAGAGATAAGAAATCCTTTTCCAGGGTCAAAGAAAGTAAAAACAATATGTAGTATATGCTCAGCAGGATGCGGAGTAGTAGCAGAAGTACAAAATGGAGTATGGGTAAGACAAGATGTGGCACAAGACCATCCAATAAGTGAAGGTAGTCACTGTTGTAAAGGTATAGATCAAATAGATTTAGTAAAAAGTAAACAAAGAGTAAAACACCCATTAAAAAAAGTAGATGGGAAATGGCAAAGAATCTCATGGAAACAAGCCATAGAAGAGATATCAGAGAAGATGCTAAAATTAAGAGCAGAGAATGGACCAGATGTAGCGATGTTCTTAGGCTCAGCAAAATTTAATCTACAACAAGCTTTTTATTTTAGAAAGTTTGCAGCAATGTGGGGAACAAACAATATAGATCACGTAGCTAGAATCTGACATAGTGCAACAGTTGCCGGTGTGGCAAATACATGGGGTTATGGCGCTATGACAAATCACTTTGGTGATGTTGTTGGAAACTCAAAAGCTATATTAATGATTGGAGCAAATTCAGCTGTAGCAAATCCAATTGGATTTAAACATTTTCTTCAAGCAAAAGATAGAAATAATGCTAAATTAATTGTAGTTGACCCAGTTTATACAAAATCTGCAGCAAAAGCAGACCACTACTTAAGAATTAGAACAGGAACAGATGTTGCTTTTATATATGGATTATTACATCTAATATTTAAAAACGGTTGGGAAGATAAAGAATTTATTGACAGTCGTGTTTATGGAATGGATGAAGTAAGACAAGAAGCAAAAAAATGGACACCAGAAGTAACAGCTGATGTTACAGGAATTCCTGCTGAAAAAATTATTCAGCTTGCAACTTTGCTAGCTAAAACAAAACCAACTACTGTCGTTTGGGCTTTAGGTATTACTCAACATAGTACAGGAACATCAAATACTAGAATTCTTCCAATACTTCAATTAGTATTAGGAAATATGGGTAAAAAAGGTGGAGGATGTAATATTATTAGAGGACATGATAATGTTCAAGGTTCTACTGATATGTGTTGTCTTTCTGATAGTTTACCAGGGTATTATGGTTTAAGTGAAGCTTCATGGAAATATTACTCAAAAGCATGGGGTGTTGATTATAAATGGTTACAAAATAGATTTCATTCTCCTAAATGGATGAACGAAAAAGGATTTTCACTAGCAAAATGGTGGCAAGGTGTTTTACAAGAGGAAAAAACTTACTCTTCAAGTCCAATTAGAGCTTTATGGGTTCAAGGTACTGGTATCACATCAATGGCACAAACTGCTAAAGTAAAAGAGGCTTTAGACAAATTAGACCTTTTAGTAGTAGCAGAACCATTTGTAAATGAAGCTGCTGTAATTACAAATAAAACAGACAATATTTACGTACTTCCTGTTTGTACACAATTTGAAACAGAAGGAAGTGTAACAGCAACAAATAGATCTTCACAATGGAGAAGTAAAGTTGTAGATCCATTATATGAAAGTAAAGAAGATCATCAAGTGATGTTTGAATTTGCTAAAAAATTTGGTTTTTATGATGAATATGTAAAAGCAATGAAAATGGATATCGTGGACAATGAAATAAAAGTTGTAAAAGATGACTTTATATGGCCAGATGATGCAGCAAATGAATTAGCAAGAACAGTAAAAACAATTGGTCTTGGTGGTTGGACTGTAAATAGATTAAGAGAGCATCAAGAAAATTGGCATCTATTTGATCCTATTACTTTAGAAGGTAGAGGAAAAATGAAAGGTCAATATTATGGATTGCCTTGGCCTAGTTGGGATAAAAAACACCCAGGAAGTCCAATACTTTATGATGTTGATACTCCTATGTTAAAAGGTGGTATGGGATTTAGAAATAGATTTGGACTTGAACACGATGGAATTAGTCAATTACCTGATGAAAGAGTAAGTGTAAAAGATTCAAAAGTAAAAGGTGGATATCCAGAAATCACAAAAGATAATATTGAAGAAGTATTAAATATTAAATTAACTGAAGATGAAAAAAGAAAAATGGGTGCAAACTGGAAAGTTGATTTAAGTGGAATCATCCAAGAAAAATGTAATGCTGCTGGAGTATGCGTTTATGGTAATGCAAAAGCAAGAGCAAAAGTATGGACATTCCCAGACCCAATTCCAAAACATAGAGAACCAATTCACTCACCAAGATTTGATTTAGTTCAAAAATATCCTACATATGAGGATCAGACAAATAACTTTAGAGTTGATGTAAAATTTAAATCTGAACAAATGGAACAAGATTGGTCAAAAGAGTTCCCAACTATGTTGGTTACAATGAGACTTGTAAACTTAAGTGGTGCTGGTATGATTGAAAGAACAAGTAAATATCTTTCTCATATAACACCTGATATGTTTGCAAATATTAATCCTGAGTTAGCAGCCAAATATGGACTAAGAGATGGTGATGATATGTGGTTACATTCACCTCAAGGTACAAAAATTAAGGTAAAAGCTCAATACAGTAATAGAGTTACTCCTGATAGAATTGCTCTACCATATAACTTTGCAGGTGTTATGCAAGGTGTTGATATGAGTGCAAATTATCCTGAAGGAACAAAGCCATATGCAATAGGTGAGAGTTCAAACACGATAACGAACTATGGATTTGATGTAATAACACAAATACCTGAATTTAATGCAGGTCTTTGCAGAATAGAAAGAGCGTAGGAGTAGGGATTATGAGTGAAATGGCAAGAATGAAATTTTATTGCGATGAAGATAGATGTATAGAGTGCTTTGCTTGTACAGTAGGTTGTTCAGAAGCTCACGAATTACCAACAGGAATAAGTAGAAGAAAAGTAATAACATTAAACGAAGGGATAGAAGGGTTAGAATACTCATTATCAATAGCTTGTATGCATTGTACAGACGCACCATGCGAACAAGTATGTCCAGTAGATTGTTTCTATATCAGAGAAGATGGGATTGTTCTTCATGATAAAGAGAAATGTATAGGATGTGGATATTGTCTATACGCTTGCCCTTTTGGAGCACCACAATTTCCAAGAGATGGAGCATTTGGAATAAAAGGAGCGATGGATAAATGTACAATGTGTGCAGGAGGACCATTAGAAACAAATAGTGAACACGAAAGAGAACTATATGGACAAAATAGAATAGCAGAAGGTAAAGTACCAATGTGCGCAGCAGTTTGTTCAACAAATGCATTACTAGTAGGAGATTCACAAAAAGTTTCAGAGATATACAGACAAAGAGTTCTATCAAGAGGACATAAACATAATGAGTCTCCAGTAGCATGGAGTTCGGCATATAAATCATAAAGAAAGTGTTGATATGAGAATTAAATATATATTAGTTTTATTTCTAACACTAGCATCAGCAGCAATAGCTGCAGATGCAACAAGTGCAATATTTGGAAAAGATTTAATACCAAATATCTTGGCATATGATAAAGAGGGAACTTTACATTTAGGAAAATGGTTTACTTTGCTACAAAGTACATATTTTAAACCTATATTTTTAGGCGTATTAATAGGAGTACCAACAGTCTTTTTTATACACTATAAAATAATAGGACCAATGATATTTTCACATGATAGAAAAAAGATATTTGTTTTTTCAGTATTTAATAGAATAATACATACAATAGCAGCAATAGCATTTATATTAATAGTACCAACAGGATTTATAATCGTATTTGGAACAACATTTGGTGGAGGAGAATTAGTAAGAATAAGTAAAGATATTCATGCAATAGCAACAATATTATTTGTAATATCAGTAATACCAATGTTAATAATGTGGTTTAAGGATATGCTACCAACAAGTGATGATATAAAATGGATGATGATATTAGGAGGATATTTAAATAAAAGAAAAGACCCCATCCCAGCAGGAAGATTTAATGCAGGACAAAAGATGTGGTTTTATGTATGTACCTTCGGAGGGATAGTAATGATTCTAACAGGTGCAATAATGTTTTTCCAAGATTTTAAAATAGAATTCATAATATCATTAGGAATATCACAAATAGATTTATTAAGAGGAAGCGCAATAGTGCATAATGTATTAGGAATGGCAGTAGCAGCACTATTTATGACCCACGTATATATGTCAGTATTTGCAATAAAAGGAGCAATACATAGTATAATAACAGGATATAAAGAGGAAGAAGAAGTAGAGATTCTACATAGTACTTTTTATAAAAAGTTAAAAAATGACAATAAAATCTAAAATAGGTATTGATAATTTTTTTATGAGTAGTAAAGAAATATTAAAAGATTGGTAAAGAAATCTTTAACTATTAAGTGTAAGTTAAGATTTTAAGGAATAAAATTAGGTAAAAATAAATTTACCAAAAAACAAGAAAGGCTAAATATGCAAGAGTTTGTATATTATAACCCAGGTGGGTTGGATTTCCCTTTGGATGAAGCAATATTCGTTGCTAAGACTATTGAGGAAACAAAGGATGCTAACTTCTTAATTTCTAATACTTCAGAAGTTGATAGTGAAGTAAGTGCAGATGAAATAGACTTCTATATTAGAAATAGTAAAGACTCAATTTCAGATAAAATAAACAATGTTTATAAACTTTATGAAATTGCTGCTATTAAGTTTGATAATGCTCAAGATATAACTTATACTCAAAAAGTGGGAAATAAACTTTTACTTGTTGCAAATAAAGAAGATGCAAAAAATTTCATCTCTTCTGTTGAACCAAAAGAGTTTGATATGTACCAAATCTCTGAAGATATTATAAAATCAATTAGTGGACATATTGGAAATTTAAGTGTTGTTGTAGATGATGAAGGAAAAGATGTAACTTTAAAAGTTGACCAAATTGTTTGGTTTAATGTAAAAGAATTAGGTTTAAAACAAAGTGGTAGTTTTGATCCAACTACTTCATCAATAAATGAAGTTATACAAACGCTTAGAAAAAATATAGAAGAGTATGAGTACAAAAAAATAACAACATATGATGCAAATATTTGTCAATACCATGAAAGAAGAGAAGAAGTTTGTGGTAGATGTGAAGATGTTTGTCCAACTACTGCAATTATAAAAATCGATGATAGAAAACATTTAGAATTCTCTCAAATAGATTGTCATGGTTGTGGAGGTTGTATCTCTATTTGTCCTTCAGGAGCATTAGAATATGCACCAATTACTAGAAATTCTATTTATGAGATGGCACAAGAATTTAGAAATAAAATTCCATTGATTGTTCCAGATAAAATGAATATCTCTGCATTGGATATTGAATTAGAAGAGAATGTTCTTCCTTTTAAAATTGATGGAGAGAAGTTTTTACATGAAACATCTTTTTTAACTATATTACAAGAGAGTGGCTCTCAAGTGATTTTCTATACTGACTTTTTATCAAAAGGAAGTAAAGATGCTATTAGAATTTTAAATGATATTTATGAAAAAAAATATGCTAAAAAAGCAATTTTTGTAGCAATGAATGAAGAAGAATTAAAAGAAGCAATGCAAAATGCTAATTTAATTGAAGGTTCACATTTTTCTTATAATCAAGAAGATGAAAGAAAAAGAGAAGCTTTTGCTGTTAGATTATCAGGTCTTGTAGGAAGTGATGATTTAGGTGTAGTAAAAACTGGTGAAAATGTTCATTATGCAAAAGTAAATATCAATCAAGATAACTGTACTTTATGTCTTTCATGTGTTGGAGCATGTAATGTAGATGCACTAAAAGCATATCCTGAAGATAATACTTTAAGATTAAATCCATCAATTTGTACAGGATGTGGATATTGTGAACTTTCTTGTCCTGAAAAAGATTGTCTTACAATTGAACAAGACATAATAGAATTAAATCCAAAATGGTTCTTAGAAAGAGTAGTAGCAAAAGATGAACTTTTTGCATGTGTAGAGTGTGGTAAAGAGTTTGCTACAAAAAAATCAATAGAAAAAATTGCAGGTATTATGGGACCAATTTTTGCAAATGACCCAATAAAACAAAGAACACTTTATTGTTGTGAAAACTGTAAACCAAAAGTAATGTTTGCAAATGATGCAGTAAGGAACCAACGAGTATGAATAATATAGAATTAAACAAAGCAAGAGCAGTCTATTATGGACTGTTTAGCTCGCTATTTTCATATATAAATAGTGAAGATGAATTTAGTATAAAAAATTCAATAGAGCTTTTAAGTCAAGCTCCAATTGATGATAATTGTAAAATAGCTTTTGAAGAGTTAAACATTTTTTTACAAGAAAAAGCAATGAGTGGCTTAGTAGAAGAGAATAATCAAATTTTCTTTAGTCCAAGTACAACTTTTATTCCAGTAACAGCATCTTTTTATAATGAAGATAGAGATGATGGACAAAAAAGAGTTGAGATGACAAATATAGTTTTAAAATCAACTTTTAGAAAAGATAGTATGAGTTTTAGAGAAGCTGAAGACCATGTATGTTTTATTTTTAGTTTTATCAAAAAT
This sequence comes from Arcobacter sp. CECT 8986, assembly GCF_004116725.1. Lineage (NCBI taxonomy): Bacteria > Pseudomonadati > Campylobacterota > Epsilonproteobacteria > Campylobacterales > Arcobacteraceae > Arcobacter > Arcobacter sp. CECT 8986. The sequence goes on from NZ_PDKG01000002.1 coordinate 190,274, forward strand.
ATATTAGAGCAAGATTATTCAAAAATAAATAATGATTTAGTAGTGGAAACTTTTAGTGTTGTTCTTAATAGTTTCATTGATTCATTTATTCAAGATGTATATAATCATGAAGAGAGTGATTTTTATAAAAATATTGCAGTTATTTTAAAAGTATTTATTGAACTTGAAAGAGCTTTATTAAATATTGAAAGACCAACTGAACATAAAGTTAGAAAACAGCATGATATTTTTCATAAAAAGAAAAAAGGTTTTACAAAAAAAGCAAAAAGAAATTTTGACGAAGTTACTAGTCTTTAGTCATCTTCTTTTTTTTATTTTTATAATATGCAAAAAAAGCATATTTAAGTTAACTTTAAATTTATATTTTAGTATTTAAAGTTAACTTTTGAAGTTTTTTTCAATCTTTTAATATGCAAAATTTGCATATTAAAACAGATAAATGAGAAAAGTGGATAACTTTTTTGATTTATCTCTTTTGAAAAAAAGAGAGAAACAAACGCTTGGAGGAAAGAGATGAAAGAGGAAAGAAGGAGTTTTATAAAAAGAACTCTGGAAGCAAGTGCAATAGTAGCTGCAGGAAGTACAGTTGCAATGGCAAGCAGTAAAAGTGAAAAAAGAACAAGTGGAAATGGTGTAGTTATAGGGAAATCTCCGAAAAAAGAGGTTTTATATAAACAAACAGCCCAATGGGAAGCTTTTTATAAAGCTAGTTATTAAAAAAGAGGAGTAAAAGAATATGGGTAAAAATATACTCAATGAGATGTCTTTGAAACTAGGAAGAAGAAATTTTCTAAAACTTGCTTCAATCGGTGCAGGGATTGGTGCAACATCAATGTTTGCATCAACAAAAAGTGTAAGAGAAGCAACAGAAGAAGAGATAAGAAATCCTTTTCCAGGGTCAAAGAAAGTAAAAACAATATGTAGTATATGCTCAGCAGGATGCGGAGTAGTAGCAGAAGTACAAAATGGAGTATGGGTAAGACAAGATGTGGCACAAGACCATCCAATAAGTGAAGGTAGTCACTGTTGTAAAGGTATAGATCAAATAGATTTAGTAAAAAGTAAACAAAGAGTAAAACACCCATTAAAAAAAGTAGATGGGAAATGGCAAAGAATCTCATGGAAACAAGCCATAGAAGAGATATCAGAGAAGATGCTAAAATTAAGAGCAGAGAATGGACCAGATGTAGCGATGTTCTTAGGCTCAGCAAAATTTAATCTACAACAAGCTTTTTATTTTAGAAAGTTTGCAGCAATGTGGGGAACAAACAATATAGATCACGTAGCTAGAATCTGACATAGTGCAACAGTTGCCGGTGTGGCAAATACATGGGGTTATGGCGCTATGACAAATCACTTTGGTGATGTTGTTGGAAACTCAAAAGCTATATTAATGATTGGAGCAAATTCAGCTGTAGCAAATCCAATTGGATTTAAACATTTTCTTCAAGCAAAAGATAGAAATAATGCTAAATTAATTGTAGTTGACCCAGTTTATACAAAATCTGCAGCAAAAGCAGACCACTACTTAAGAATTAGAACAGGAACAGATGTTGCTTTTATATATGGATTATTACATCTAATATTTAAAAACGGTTGGGAAGATAAAGAATTTATTGACAGTCGTGTTTATGGAATGGATGAAGTAAGACAAGAAGCAAAAAAATGGACACCAGAAGTAACAGCTGATGTTACAGGAATTCCTGCTGAAAAAATTATTCAGCTTGCAACTTTGCTAGCTAAAACAAAACCAACTACTGTCGTTTGGGCTTTAGGTATTACTCAACATAGTACAGGAACATCAAATACTAGAATTCTTCCAATACTTCAATTAGTATTAGGAAATATGGGTAAAAAAGGTGGAGGATGTAATATTATTAGAGGACATGATAATGTTCAAGGTTCTACTGATATGTGTTGTCTTTCTGATAGTTTACCAGGGTATTATGGTTTAAGTGAAGCTTCATGGAAATATTACTCAAAAGCATGGGGTGTTGATTATAAATGGTTACAAAATAGATTTCATTCTCCTAAATGGATGAACGAAAAAGGATTTTCACTAGCAAAATGGTGGCAAGGTGTTTTACAAGAGGAAAAAACTTACTCTTCAAGTCCAATTAGAGCTTTATGGGTTCAAGGTACTGGTATCACATCAATGGCACAAACTGCTAAAGTAAAAGAGGCTTTAGACAAATTAGACCTTTTAGTAGTAGCAGAACCATTTGTAAATGAAGCTGCTGTAATTACAAATAAAACAGACAATATTTACGTACTTCCTGTTTGTACACAATTTGAAACAGAAGGAAGTGTAACAGCAACAAATAGATCTTCACAATGGAGAAGTAAAGTTGTAGATCCATTATATGAAAGTAAAGAAGATCATCAAGTGATGTTTGAATTTGCTAAAAAATTTGGTTTTTATGATGAATATGTAAAAGCAATGAAAATGGATATCGTGGACAATGAAATAAAAGTTGTAAAAGATGACTTTATATGGCCAGATGATGCAGCAAATGAATTAGCAAGAACAGTAAAAACAATTGGTCTTGGTGGTTGGACTGTAAATAGATTAAGAGAGCATCAAGAAAATTGGCATCTATTTGATCCTATTACTTTAGAAGGTAGAGGAAAAATGAAAGGTCAATATTATGGATTGCCTTGGCCTAGTTGGGATAAAAAACACCCAGGAAGTCCAATACTTTATGATGTTGATACTCCTATGTTAAAAGGTGGTATGGGATTTAGAAATAGATTTGGACTTGAACACGATGGAATTAGTCAATTACCTGATGAAAGAGTAAGTGTAAAAGATTCAAAAGTAAAAGGTGGATATCCAGAAATCACAAAAGATAATATTGAAGAAGTATTAAATATTAAATTAACTGAAGATGAAAAAAGAAAAATGGGTGCAAACTGGAAAGTTGATTTAAGTGGAATCATCCAAGAAAAATGTAATGCTGCTGGAGTATGCGTTTATGGTAATGCAAAAGCAAGAGCAAAAGTATGGACATTCCCAGACCCAATTCCAAAACATAGAGAACCAATTCACTCACCAAGATTTGATTTAGTTCAAAAATATCCTACATATGAGGATCAGACAAATAACTTTAGAGTTGATGTAAAATTTAAATCTGAACAAATGGAACAAGATTGGTCAAAAGAGTTCCCAACTATGTTGGTTACAATGAGACTTGTAAACTTAAGTGGTGCTGGTATGATTGAAAGAACAAGTAAATATCTTTCTCATATAACACCTGATATGTTTGCAAATATTAATCCTGAGTTAGCAGCCAAATATGGACTAAGAGATGGTGATGATATGTGGTTACATTCACCTCAAGGTACAAAAATTAAGGTAAAAGCTCAATACAGTAATAGAGTTACTCCTGATAGAATTGCTCTACCATATAACTTTGCAGGTGTTATGCAAGGTGTTGATATGAGTGCAAATTATCCTGAAGGAACAAAGCCATATGCAATAGGTGAGAGTTCAAACACGATAACGAACTATGGATTTGATGTAATAACACAAATACCTGAATTTAATGCAGGTCTTTGCAGAATAGAAAGAGCGTAGGAGTAGGGATTATGAGTGAAATGGCAAGAATGAAATTTTATTGCGATGAAGATAGATGTATAGAGTGCTTTGCTTGTACAGTAGGTTGTTCAGAAGCTCACGAATTACCAACAGGAATAAGTAGAAGAAAAGTAATAACATTAAACGAAGGGATAGAAGGGTTAGAATACTCATTATCAATAGCTTGTATGCATTGTACAGACGCACCATGCGAACAAGTATGTCCAGTAGATTGTTTCTATATCAGAGAAGATGGGATTGTTCTTCATGATAAAGAGAAATGTATAGGATGTGGATATTGTCTATACGCTTGCCCTTTTGGAGCACCACAATTTCCAAGAGATGGAGCATTTGGAATAAAAGGAGCGATGGATAAATGTACAATGTGTGCAGGAGGACCATTAGAAACAAATAGTGAACACGAAAGAGAACTATATGGACAAAATAGAATAGCAGAAGGTAAAGTACCAATGTGCGCAGCAGTTTGTTCAACAAATGCATTACTAGTAGGAGATTCACAAAAAGTTTCAGAGATATACAGACAAAGAGTTCTATCAAGAGGACATAAACATAATGAGTCTCCAGTAGCATGGAGTTCGGCATATAAATCATAAAGAAAGTGTTGATATGAGAATTAAATATATATTAGTTTTATTTCTAACACTAGCATCAGCAGCAATAGCTGCAGATGCAACAAGTGCAATATTTGGAAAAGATTTAATACCAAATATCTTGGCATATGATAAAGAGGGAACTTTACATTTAGGAAAATGGTTTACTTTGCTACAAAGTACATATTTTAAACCTATATTTTTAGGCGTATTAATAGGAGTACCAACAGTCTTTTTTATACACTATAAAATAATAGGACCAATGATATTTTCACATGATAGAAAAAAGATATTTGTTTTTTCAGTATTTAATAGAATAATACATACAATAGCAGCAATAGCATTTATATTAATAGTACCAACAGGATTTATAATCGTATTTGGAACAACATTTGGTGGAGGAGAATTAGTAAGAATAAGTAAAGATATTCATGCAATAGCAACAATATTATTTGTAATATCAGTAATACCAATGTTAATAATGTGGTTTAAGGATATGCTACCAACAAGTGATGATATAAAATGGATGATGATATTAGGAGGATATTTAAATAAAAGAAAAGACCCCATCCCAGCAGGAAGATTTAATGCAGGACAAAAGATGTGGTTTTATGTATGTACCTTCGGAGGGATAGTAATGATTCTAACAGGTGCAATAATGTTTTTCCAAGATTTTAAAATAGAATTCATAATATCATTAGGAATATCACAAATAGATTTATTAAGAGGAAGCGCAATAGTGCATAATGTATTAGGAATGGCAGTAGCAGCACTATTTATGACCCACGTATATATGTCAGTATTTGCAATAAAAGGAGCAATACATAGTATAATAACAGGATATAAAGAGGAAGAAGAAGTAGAGATTCTACATAGTACTTTTTATAAAAAGTTAAAAAATGACAATAAAATCTAAAAATTCATAAAAAATCCTCTCTTTTTTGAGGGGATTTTTATTTCAATTTTAAAAAATTTCAAAAAATTTCAAAATTTCTTTTTTATTGATTTAAATCAATATCAATTTACAAAAAAATTATCTTTTTTAAACTACTTTTTTTAATGTGCAAAATAGGCATATTTTTTAAAATATGATAAAAAGGGTGCGCCCAAAATCGTGTCAAAATAGTAGAAAAGTTACATAAAAATTAATAAATTATTTTTTATCAAAAAAAGTTGTATCTTTTTTACTATATATATGCTCTAAACATTGATTATGTAGGCTTTTAACATAAATAATTAAGTAAGCTTTAAAGTTTCTACATCTACAATTAGGTAAATAAAAATTTACCAAAATAAAAAGATGTTCGATGAAATGGTAAAAATAAGACTACTTTTGTCCTGTTTTAAAGTATCACTTTTTATTTTTAGGATGTAAAATGAAAGAAACAGAAATTAATAAAGCAAGAGCAATATACTATAAAATATTTAGCTCATTTTTTGTTTATTCAAAAGATATAAATAAATATGAAAATTTATTAGAATTAATTGAGGTTGTAAAAAATAATGGATTGGATAGTTCTAGTGGTGAAGCTTTTTTAAATTTATCACAAAAATTACCAAAAGATTCAAATGAATTATTATTACAAGAGTTTGATAATATTTTTTATAATCCACAAACAACACAAATAAGAACAACAGCTTCATATTATGATGAAGGTGTAGAAAGTGGAAGAAAAAGAGTTCAAATGCTTGATTTTCTTGCAAAAACAAAAATAAGAAGAGATGAAAAGAAATTTAGTGAGTATGAAGATTCAATTGGATTTATTTTTACTGTTCTTTGTGAGCTTGCAAATTTAGTTTCAGAAGGTCAAGAACAATATAAAACAGTTCAACACTGTATATTCAAAGATATTTTAAATGAATTTGTTGAAGATTTTTCTAAAATTGTTTATGAACATGAAAAATCAGATATTTATAAAGATGTAATTGCTGCGTTAGTATCTTTTATGGAATTTGAAAGATTATATTTAGAAGTATCAAAAGCAAAAGCTAAAACAACAATAACTCAAGTAGAACAAAAAGAAGAAATTTCAGAAGAAGAAAAAGAAAGAAGAGCAAGAAATAAAGCTGCTAAAGCAGCAGGACCAAAAAAACAACAAGATGATGTTTTTGTTACATATGATGTAGAAAAAGACATCTAATTAAGTTCTTTTAAGAGGCTAAGAAAGATTAATTTTATTAGTTTTTCTTAGTCTCTTAGAGACTGAAAAAACAATAAGGATCAACTATGCAAGAAGATAGAAGACAATTTGTCAAAAAAAGTGCAATGGTTGTTGGTGCAAGTGTAGCTGTTGGTGCTACTACACTAGCTGCAAGTGGAAAAAGCCATGAGGCTGATTCTAATGGTGTTGTTGTAGGTAACTCAACTAAAAAAGAGATAACTTACAAAAAAACTAAAGCTTGGGAAGAGTATTACAAACAAGCAAAATAGAAAGGTGTTAATATGTCTAATAGTACATATGATGCACTAAAAGCAAAAGTAGGTAGAAGATCATTTATTAAAATGGCTGCTGTGGCTACTGCTTCTGGTGCGATAAGCGCTTTTGCAAATACTAATGATGGTGTTACTAGAGAAGCAACAAGTGAAGAGATTAAAAATCCTTTTCCTGGTTCTAAAAAAGTAAAAACTATCTGTACAGCATGTTCTGTTGGTTGTGGTATTATTGCAGAAGTACATAACGGAGTTTGGGTAAGACAAGAAGTTGCACAAGATCATCCAGTTTCACTTGGAGGACATTGTTGTAAAGGTGCTGATATGATCGATATGGTTAGATCAGAAGTAAGACTTAAACATCCAATGGTTAAAGAAAAAGGTCAATGGAAAAGAATTTCTTGGGATGATGCATACGATAGAATCTCTAAGAAACTTAAAGATTTAAGAGAGAAAGAAAGTCCAGACGCGACTATGTTTTTAGGCTCAGCAAAAATGAGTACAGAGCAAGCATATTATTTTAGAAAATTTGCTGCAATGTATGGAACTAATAACATAGATCACCAAGCTAGAATCTGACATAGTGCAACAGTTGCCGGTGTGGCAAATACATGGGGTTATGGCGCTATGACTAACTCTTTAGGTGATATACAAAATGCGAAGTCTATAATTATTTTTGGTGCGAATCCTGCTGTGAATCACCCAGTTGGTTTTGGACATTTTCTTAAAGCAAAAGAGAGAAATAATGCAAAAATAATAGTAATAGACCCAATTTTTACTAAAACAGCTGCAAAAGCTGATTACTTTTGTCAAATTAGACCAGGAACAGATATTCCATTTATGTATGGGATGTTAAATATTATATTTAAAAATGGTTGGCATGATGATAATTTCATAGATGATAGAGTTTATGGAATGGATTTAATTAAAGAAGAAGCAAAAAAATGGACTCCTGAAAAAGTTGCAGACATTACAGGTGTACCAGCTGATAAATTAATTCAAATTACAACAGTTTATGCTAAAAATTCTCCAGGTACATTAATTTGGGCAATGGGTTTAACTCAGCATACAATCGGAAGTTCAAATACAAGAATGGCTCCAATCGTACAATTAGCTCTTGGAAATATGGGTAGAGCAGGTGGTGGAACTAATATCTTAAGAGGGCACGACAATGTTCAAGGTGCTACAGATATGTGTTGTTTATCACATACATTACCAGGTTATTATGGATTAGCTGATGGTTCATGGAAATATTTTGCACAACAATGGAAAGTTGATTATAATTGGTTAAAAGGTCAATTCCAAGCTCCTGAGTGGATGAATAAAAAAGGATTCACACTTGCTAGATGGTGGGCTGGAGTATTAAATGGAAAAGACGGAAATGATAAATCACACAATGGTAAAACAAGCCTAAAAGCACTTTTTGTAATGGGTAATGGAGTTACATCTGTTGCACAACAAGCAAAAATAAAAGAAGGTTTAGACAACTTAGAATTATTAGTTTTATCTGACCCATTTGTAAATGAAGCTGCAATCTTAACTGATAAACAAGATGATGTATTTATCTTACCAGCAGCAACTCAATTTGAAACAAGTGGTTCTGTAACAGCAACTAATAGATCTGTTCAATGGAGAACACAAGTAGTTGAGCCATTATATGAATCAAAACCAGATCAAGAAGTTCTATTTGAATTAGCAAAAAGATTAGGTTTTTATGACCAATATGTTTCTGCTATGAAAGATGAAAAAGGTAACTTCTCTTGGCCAGAAGATGCAACAAGAGAAATTGCAAGAACAATTAAAACTATTGGTTTAACAGGTTGGACACCAGAAAGATTGAAAAAACATACTGAAAATTGGCATATGTTTGATCAAGTAACTCTAAGAGGTTATGGTGAAATGAAAGGTGAATATTATGGATTGCCTTGGCCTTGTTGGACAGAAAAACATGGAGGAAGCCCACTTCTTTATAACACTAATTTAAGTGTAAAAGATGGAGGTATGGGATTCAGAAATAGATTTGGATTAGAGCATGATGGTGTTTCTCAATTAGCGGGAACTGGTAGTGCACCAAAAGATTCAAAAGTAAATGGTGGATATCCTGAAATTACAAGAGATAATATCGAAGCAGTTTTAGGAATTAAATTAACTGAAGATGAAAAAAGAAGAATTGGTAAAAACTGGAAAGTTGATACTTCAAATATTATTGCTGAAAAATGTATGGAAGCAGGTGTTGCACCTTATGGAAATGCAAGAGCAAGAGCAAATGTTTGGGAATTCCCAGATAAAATACCAATGCACAGAGAGCCATTACACTCTCCAAGATTTGATTTAGTTAAAAAATATCCAACATTTGAGAATAAACCAGACCATTATAGAGTTGACACACAATACATGAGTAAACAATCTGAAAAAGATTGGTCAAAAGAGTTCCCAATTAACTTGGTAACTGGAAGACTTGTAAACTTAAATGGTGCAGGTATGGAGAACAGAGCTTCTAAATATTTAGCAGCATTAACTCCTGAAATGTTCTGTGATATTAATCCAGAATTAGCAGGAAAATTAGGCGTAAGAGATGGCGATATGATATGGATTCATTCACCTGAAGGAACAAAAATTAAAGTTAAAGCAAAATATTCATATGCAGTTAGCCCAGACAGAGTTTGGCTACCATTCCATTTTGCTGGACATTTCCAAGGTGAAGATATGACTCATAAATATCCTAAAGGAACTAAACCTTATGCGGTTGGTGAAAGTGCAAATACTGTTACAAACTACGGTTATGACATTATTACACAAATACCAGAAACAAAAGGTGGATTATGCCGAGTAGAAAGAGCGTAGGAGTTTATTATGAGTAATTCAGAATTATCAAGAATGAAATTTTATTGTGATGAAGGTAGATGTATTGAATGTGATGGTTGTTCAGTAGCTTGTGCAGAAGCTCACGAACTTCCATCTGGAATCAATAGAAGAAAAGTAATCACAATTAATGAAGGTAAAGAAGGGTTAGAGTACTCTTTATCAATAGCTTGTATGCATTGTACTGATGCACCTTGTGAGCAAGTGTGTCCAGTAGATTGTTTCTATATCAGAGAAGATGGGATTGTTCTTCATGATAAAGATAAATGTATAGGTTGTGCTTATTGTTTATACGCTTGTCCTTTTGGGGCACCACAATTTCCAAGAGATGGTGCATTTGGTACAAAAGGAGCAATGGATAAATGTACAATGTGTGCAGGTGGTCCACTAGAAACAAATAGTGAACATGAAAGAGAGCTTTATGGACAAAATAGAATTGCAGAAGGTAAAGTTCCTGTATGTGCAGCTATGTGTTCAACAAAAGCATTATTAGTTGGTGAATCTCAAGAAATTAGTAAAATTTATAGAGAAAGAGTTTTGTCAAGAGGTCACGGTGTTCAAAAAGCACCTATGACATGGGGTACTGCCTACGGGGCAAAATGAGGTAGATGATGAAAAAATATATAATACTTCTACTTTTTGTACTAGCATCAGTAGCATTAGCTGCTGATGAATCAAGTGCTATATTTGGTAAAGATATTATTCCAAATATTTTAGCATATGATAAAGAGGGCTCTTTACATTTAGGAAAATGGTTTACTTTATTACAAGGTAAATATTTTTCAATTGCATTTTTAGCAATAGCTTTAGGAGTTCCAGCAGTTTTCTTGGTTCACTATTTAATTATAGGACCAATGATTTTTTCACACGATAGAAAAAAAATACACGTATTTACAATATTTCATAGATTTATCCATTGGTTAGCAGGATTTTCATTTATTGTTTTAATACCAACAGGTTTTGTTATGGTATTTGGTACATTTTTTGGTGGAGGAGAATTTGTAAGAGTTTGTAAAGAACTTCATGCAATCTCAACTGTATTCTTTGCAATATCAGTTTTACCAATGCTATTTATGTGGCTTAAAGAGATGTTACCGACAAGTGATGATATCAAATGGATGATGATTTTAGGTGGATACCTAAATAAAAGAAAAGACCCTATCCCAGCAGGTAAGTTTAACGCAGGACAAAAAATGTGGTTCTGGACTTGTACTTTTGGTGGAATTATTATGATTATAACAGGTGCAATTATGTATTTTCAAGATTTTAAACTTGAAATTATTGCATCACTTGGGTTATCACAAATTGACTTATTAAGAGCAAGTGCGATAGTGCATAATGTTTTAGGAATGGCAGTAGCTGCACTATTTATGACACATGTTTATATGTCAGTATTTGCAATTAAAGGTGCAATACATAGTATGATAACAGGTTATAAAGAAGAAGAAGAAGTTGAGATTCTTCACAGTACTTATTATAAAAAGTTAAAAGAGAAAAAAGAGATATAATAGTAAGTTAAAAACTGGTAAGATTAAGTTCTTACTAGTTTTATAATATACTAGAAATATGCAAAAAAAACATATTATAAAGAAGTTGGGAATGGGAAACGATAAATATTTAAAAAAAGTAATAATAGAAAAAGTTTCAGGCGATGAATCAGTAGAGTTTGAAGATGTAACAATTGAAGAAGCAAGATTAAATCTCTATTTAAATGGTCAAAAAGCAATTTCTATGATGTGTATACCAATTGATCAAGATGCACATGCAATTGGGTTTTTAATGAGTGAAAATGTTATATCAAGTGTAGATGATATAAAAGAGTTTTATATTAGTGAAGATGGTTTAAGAGTTGATATTACTGCAAGAATCAATGAAGAATCATTAGAAAATCTTTATAAAGAGAAGACTTTAGTAAGTGGTTGTGGTGGTGGAGTAACTGGAAATGTTGAAGGAAATGTTGAAGTTCCTTTTAATCAAATAGCATTTCAAGTAAAACCAGAAACAATATCAACTGAAGTAAAAAAGTTTTATGAAGAGAGTGAACTATATAAATTAACAGGTTGTGTTCATAAAGCAATGATATATTTGCAAGATGGTACAACTGTAACATCAGAAGATATCGGAAGACATAATGCAATTGATAAAGTTGTAGGTAAGTGTAAAATAAAAGGTCTTGATACTTCTAAAGCTGTTTTATTTGTAAGTGGTAGATTATCATCAGAAATGGTAACAAAAGCAGTAATGCACCGAATTCCTATTGTAGTTTCAAGAACAGCACCAACATATCTTGGAGTTCAAACAGCACATAAACATGGTGTTACATTAATAGGTTTTGCTAGAGGCAAACGAATGAATATATATACTCATCAAGGAAGAATCGATGTCTAGTATTGATGATAATGAAAAAATAGAACTTGATAATATTCAAAAAGAGTTAATTTTGACTAATTTAGATGCAGATGGTAAACTATCTTGTATTAAAGCTTTTAAAGTTGCAAGATTAATAGGTAAACATCCAAAAGAGATGTCTGCTATTACTAAAAGTTTAGGTATCAAAATTACAAATTGTGAATTAGGTGTTTTTGGAAAATTAAATTTTCATGACCCACATATATCAGTTTATAATAGATTACAACAAAATTATATGGGCAACAAAGAATTAGAGTGTAAAGTGTTATGGGATGAGGCACAAAACTCTACTTTAAAAATGGTTGGTTCAACAGTAAAAAATTCAGATATAGAAGTTACTCATTGTCAATTAGGATGTTTTAGGGAAAGGAAAGGCAAAAATGAAGGTAAAAGTTAAAATTTGGATTGAAGATGACGAACAAAATTTAATATTTGGAAGTGGTAAAACTGAAGTTTTAGAAAATATAGATAGAACTGGTTCTATTGCAGAAGCTGCAAAAGAAGTGGGAATGAACTATAAAAAAGCTTGGAGTCACATCAAAGTATTAGAGAAGTTTATTGAAGAAGATTTAGTAATGACTTTTAAAGGTAGAGGAGAAAATAGTGGAACTAGTTTAACTCCAAAAGCTAGAGAAGTTATTCAAACTTATAAAATTTTAGAGCATGATATAAAAAAATATGCAGAAAATAGATTTAAAGAGTTATTTCACAAAAATGGAGAAGAGATTCTTAATCCAAAGGAAGATAAGTAATGTATAAATTAAATTTTTTACTATATCCTAATGTGCAAAATTTTCATATTATGAATGATTATTCACTAAGTATTTTAGATAATAATGAACCTTTTAATTCTTTAAAAAAAGAGTTTCTAAAAAAATATAATTTTAATGAACTAAAAACTATTGAGTTTAATAAGTTTGGAATATTAGGCTTAATGCTTGAGTTAAATGGAAAATTTGCTGTAAGTAAAGGTGAAAGTCAATCAATAATTGAGGGTGCAAAAAGATATGAAGAATTAGGTTTTGAAGTTTTATGGTTAGATTTAAATAAAGATGGAAGCGTAAATCTTGAAGTTTTAGAAAAAAATGAGATTGATTTTATCTTTATTTCTTCATATGTAATGGATACTTTTGTAAAAACAGATTTACAAAAAGTAAAAAGTTTAACTTCTGCAAAAGTTATATCAAATGCAAGTGCAAATTTTGATAAAAATTGTGATATTGCAATTTTTGATTGTTATAAACTTAGTGGATATACAAGTAATGCTATTGTTTTACATAATAATGAATTTGAAGAACAAAATCTTGCTAATATTGATGCTTTAAGTGTTTATTTGTGTTATGAATCTTTAAAAAATCAAACTTTTAATAGTTCAAATAAAAAACTATTTTTAGATAAATTAAAAGAGCAGTTTAAAGATGATATTTACTTTTTTGTAGAGCCAAGTTCTACTTTAGATTACTCTTTGCATTTTGCATTAAAAAATATTAAAGCAAGGGAACTTATAAGAACTTCTGCTTTATCTAATATTCTTATTACAAATGGTGAGGGTTGTTCTTTAGGTTTATCAAAACCTTCAAGAATAATCCAAGAGATGCAATATGATGAAACAACAAGTAGAAATGCCATATCTTTATCATTTTGTGAAGAGTATAATAAAGAACAAATAGAAAAAATTGTAGAACTATTACATAAAAAATATAGACAAATAAGGGTTCTAAATGAGCAATAAATTAACATATTTAGATTTTGAAGAAGCAGTAAGTAAAAGTTTAGAGTTAGCAACATCTACAACATTAACACAAAAAGTTTCATTATTAGATTCTTTGGGAAAAGTTCTAGCTCAAGATGTTATTTGTATAAAAAATTTACCATCATTTAATAACTCTGCAATGGACGGTTTTGCTATAAAATTTGAAGATGCAGGTAAAACTTTAAATATAAAAAGAGTTATTTATGCAGGTGATAAAGAAGATAAAGTAAAAGCTGATTTAAATGAGAATGAGTGCTATAAAATAATGACAGGAGCACAAGTTCCAAGTGATGCTGATACTATTATTCCTATTGAAAACTGCCTTGATGTTACAAACCAAAGCGTTACAATTCCATCTGAAATTAAAAAAGGAAGTAACCTAAGATTAAAAGGTGAAGAGCAAACAAAAGGAAATGTTTTACTTAAAAAAGGTGAAACAATTACTTCTTCAACTATTACACTTTTAGCTTCTCAAGGAGTTGTAATGGTTGAAGTATTTAAAGATATTTCAATTGCTGTTTTATCAACTGGTGATGAGTTAAAAGAGCCTTGGGAAAACTCAACTGAAGATGAAATATATAATTGTAACTCTTATGCTTTAGTATCACTTTTAAAAGAGAATGGATTCAATGCAACATATAGTGGAGTTATACCTGATGATTTAGAAAAATCAAAAGAGTTTATTTCAAATTTGAAAAATTATGATGTTGTTATTACAAGTGGTGGTATTTCTATGGGTGATGCTGATTTTATGGCTCAAGCATTTTTATCAAATGGATTGCAAACTGCTTTTCATGGTGTAAATATTAAACCAGGTCGTCCAATAATGATGGGAAAAATGCAAAAAACATTTGTGATTTCTTTACCTGGAAACCCACTAACAGCAATGGTAAATGCACATCTTTTTGTACTTCCTGTACTTAAGAAAATTCAAGGTAATAGTGGTTTTTACCATGATATTGAAAAAGTAGAGAATAAAAAAGAGTTTAAAACAAAACAAGGAAGAGTAAATGTGGTACTTGGATCTTGTGAAAATGGAGGTTTTATAGTTACAAGAGATAATAAATATGGTTCAGGAATGATAACTGCTTTATATGAAAGTAACGCTTTATTAGTAACAAATGAAGCTACAAGTAGCATAAAACAGAATCAAGAAGTAGGTGTTATTAGATTTAATAACAAATTTTTAACAAAACAAGTAAATATTTTAAACTAAAAAAAAGGAAAATATATGAAAAAAATTTTATTATCAACAGTATTAGCAGCAGCAGTTGCTACAACTTCTTTAATGGCAAAAGATTTAATGATGGCTACAACTACAAGTACTGATAATACTGGACTTTTAGATTATTTAGCACCAAAATTCCAAAAAGATACTGGAACTACTTTAAAATGGGTTGCAACAGGAACTGGTAAAGCTCTTAAAATGGGAAGCAATTGTGATGTTGATATTCTTTTTGTTCATGCACCAGCAAGTGAGAAAAAGTTTGTAAATACAGGTTATGGAGTTGATAGAAGACAAGTTATGTATAATGACTTTGTTATTATTGGACCAAAACAAGATCCAGCTCATGTAACAGGACTTGCTCCAAGTAAAGCATTAGAAAAAATTAAAGAAAATAAATCTAATTTCTTTAGTAGAGGTGATAACTCAGGAACTAACAAAAAAGAGATTAGTTTATGGAAAAAAGCTATGGCTAAAGCACCAGAAAAAGCTGCATGGTATGTTCAAACTGGTCAAGGTATGTTAAGAACTATTAATATGGCTGCTGAAAAAAATGGATATACTATGACAGATAGAGGAACTTGGATTAAATATCAATCACAAAAAGGTGATAAAAACCCAATGAAAATCGTAGTTGAAGGTGATAAATCATTATTTAATCAATATAGTGTAATTACAATAAATCAAGAAAAATGTTCAAAAGTTCAACCAAAATTAGCTAAACAATTCTCTGATTGGATTGTAAAAGATTCAACTCAAAAAGTAATTGCTGATTTTAGATTATTAGGAAAAGCATTATTTATTCCAAATGCAAATAAATAATTAGTTTTAAATTAAGGATAACTACAAAATGAGTCTATTTATTGATGGTTTTAATGAAGCTTTACAACTTTTAGCTTCTGGAAATGACAGTGTTTATTCTGCAATTGCAGTAACAATTACTGTTTCATCTTGGTCTTTATTAATTAGCTTATTAATAGGATTACCTTTAGGCTTTTTGCTAGGATATTATAATTTTCCTAGCAAACCTGTAGTTAGAACTATTGTTGATACTTTACTTGCTTTACCAACTGTTGTAATTGGGCTTATTGCATATACAATGCTATCAAGAAGTGGATTTTTCGGTTCATTTGATTTACTATTTAGTCAAAAAGCAATTATTATTGGTCAAATTGTTTTAGGAACACCAATTGTAATAGCATTAACAGCAACTCAAGTTGAATCTATTGATAAAAGATTATATCTATCTTTAAAAGGATTAGGTGCAAATAAATGGCAAATATTACTAACAACTTTAGTTGAAGCTAGATTTGGACTTATGACAGCAGCAATGACTGCTTATGGAAGAATAGTAACTGAAATTGGTATTTCTATGATGGTTGGTGGAAACATCAAATATCATACAAGAACTATCACAACTGCCATAGCACTAGAAACAGGAAAAGGTGAGTTTGTAACTGGAATTGCTTTAGGGTTAGTTCTTTTTATAATAGCATTGATGGTTAATATTATTTTATCTGTGTTAAAAAGGAAATGGGTATAATGAATCATCTTTATGAACTACAAAATATCACATATTATCATGATGATAAAAAAGTTTTGAATATAGATAAACTAATACTAGATGAAAAGCAAATTATTGGAGTGTTTGGTCCTAATGGAAGTGGAAAATCTACTCTTTTTTCTTTATTATCTTTTATTTCAAAACCAAATGGTGGAAATATATATTTTCAAGGAAAAGATAGTAAAAAGTTAGAACATAAAAATAAACAAGATGTAGTAATATTACCTCAAAATCCATATTTACTAAAAAAAAGTGTTTATGAAAATATTATATATGGACTAAAATTAAGAAAAGATACAAATAATTTAGATGATAGAGTTGATGAAGCTTTAAGTCAAGTTGGATTATCAAACTCTTTTAAAAATAGAAAATATAATCAACTATCAGGTGGAGAAGCACAAAGAGTTGCACTTGCTGCTAGACTTATTTTAAAGCCTAAAGTTCTTATTTTAGATGAGCCAACATCAGGAGTTGATACAAACTCTGCACAGCTAATAAAAGAAGCTATATTTTTAGCAAAACAAAAGTGGGATACAACACTTATTATCTCAAGCCATGACCATAATTGGCTAAACCATACTTGTGATAAAAAAATAGCATTATTTCAAGGTAATTTAGTAGAAAGTGGATGTATTAATCTTATCTTTCCTCCTTGGCAAAAAGATGAAAATGCAAACTTAGTAAAAGAGTTTATTGATAATCAAAAGTTAATTTTTGAAAATAGTAGTTCAAAGAAAAAAGATTCTATTGTTATGATAAATGCAAAAGATATATCAATAAATTGTAATGATGAAAAAAACTGTTTAAATGCAGTAATTTCTTCAATTTATAAAGACCCTTTAGAAGATAAAATGCAAGTTGAGTTTGTAATTGGTGGAATAACTTTTAATATCAAATTATCAAAAGATGAAATAAAAAATAACGAACTATTCCCAGGTAGTGAAATAAAAGTTAAAATTGATACATCAAAAGTTTGCTGGATATAAAATAATATTAATTAAAATTATTTAAAAGCTTGATAATTACATAACTTTGACACTATAATACAACCTAGGAATTATGCAAAAAAAGAATATTTTTCTTTTGTAACACTTATTGAAAAATTATTCTTTTTAGTATAAAAAAACAACATAAAAATCTTCTTTTAATGTTAAAATAAAAAAAAAGGAGCAATTATGTTTATTAAACTAAACGAGAGAGTGTATTTAAATATGGCAAAAATCACAAGAATGAAGATTGACCATGTGGAAGATGGGATTAGAGTTAGATTTTATGAAGGTCAAGAACAAGTGGCAAAATCTAAAAGATTTGAAAAAGTAGAAGATGCAGAAAATTGGCTAAATGAGATTATAGGGCAAGTACAGTAACAATTGAAAAAAAGAGTTTATTTAATAACAGGTTTTATGTGTGATGAGAGGATTTGGAGTAAAGTTGAAGCTTTATTACAAGACTCTTATGAGTTTATACATATTCCTATACCAAATGAAAATAGTTTTGAAAAAATAGTAGAGAAAATTGATATTGATGATGAAAATATCAATTTAATAGGCTTCTCTTTAGGTGGATATATTGCTAGTTATTATGCACTAAATAATTTTTCAAAAATTAATAAGGTACTTGTTATTTCTTCAACTCTTTGCTCTTTAAATAGTGATGAAATTAAACAACGTCAAAATGCTTTAAAACTTACAAAAGAGTATGGTTTTTCTATTTTAAATGATAAGAAAATAAAAACTCTAATAGAAAATAAAGATGATAAAAATTTAATAGCTTTAATAAAAGATATGTATAAAAATAGTGGGAAAGAACTATTTTTAAATCTTTTAACTGCAACTACTTATAGAAAAGACTTATCCCAAAATTTAATAAATTCAAATATAAATTTTAATTTTTTATATAGTAAAGATGATATTTTGCTAAATAAAAATTGGCTTATGAATATGAAAGAAAATAAAAAGTTTTTATTTGAATGTATTAAAAGTTCTTCTCATATGATTCCTCTTGAAAAAGCTGATTACTTGAAAGATTATATAACTAGAATTATAAACTAAAATTATATATAAAAAAGTGCTTTTTTATATAATTAACTATACAATATTTAATCAAATTTAGCTTCTAGTTAGAAGAGAAAGCTACTAAATAAAAAGCTTTTTTATGAACTTATAAAAAAAGGCGAAAGCTATGCAAGAAAATACATTAAATAAAACAGTATTTATAAAATCAGATAAAATAGGTGAGGGTGAATTAGGCTCTATGCTTACAAAAGGTTTTTTAAATGCTATGAGTCAACAAGAAAATTTACCACAACAAATAATTTTAGTAAATAGTGCAATTTTATTAGCAACTGCTAAAGAAGATGATGAGGTTTTATCTATATTAAAACTCTTAGAACAAAAAGGTGTAGAGATTTATTCTTGTGGAACTTGCTTGGATTATTATGAAAAAAGAGATGATTTAAAAGTTGGAAAAGCAGGAAATGCAAACGATATAATTAACGCACTTTTAAATACAAATACAGTTAGTTTATAATAGACAACTAAGAGCGAAAGCTCTTAGTTATTTATTATTCATCATACCTTTACCTTACTGCATACCCATACCATTACCCATTCCTTGAGCTTTATTCTTCATATTGTTTTGCATTCGTTGAAGTCTAAACTCGTTGAACTCTTCTTTTGTAAGTTTTCCATCTTTGTTTTTATCCATAGATTCAAACATAGGAGCATTTGCAGCATTTCGCATAGGCATATTTTGTTTTGCCATTTGCGTCATCTTGTCATTTCTTACTTTATAAAACTCCTCTGATGTTATAACTCCATCATTATTTACATCAAAAGAGTTAAAAGGAATCGGCCCTCTATTTGGAAGATTTTGGGCAACTAAAAACGAACAAACCGCTACACTCATTGCAGCAATTCTTAATGTTTTCATTGTTTTATCCTTTGAATTGTCTTTAAGTTAATTATATCACTTATATTTTAATGAATATTTAACATTATGTTTTATAAATATAAATGGGAGTTTTTAAAATTGAGTTATCTTTTATAATCTCTTTTGCTTTTATATTTCTAAAAGCAAAGGTATTACTTATAATAGTAGTATTTATCTCTTCATCAAATAATTTATCTTCAAGTTTTTGCATTCCAATTGGAAATAAATAACATACTAAATCACAATTTTTTAAATCTTGATGTAAGAAGTCTTTTTTATAAAAATGAAGATTTTTTAGACCTAAAGTAAATTTTAGTATTTGTGAAATCAAAAATGCAAAAAGAGATAATTCATAACCTATTACTTTTTTGTGAGGAAAGTTTACCGCTAAAAATATGGCTAAAGTTCCAAACCCTGAGCCTAAATCAATAATTGTACTATTTTGAGAATCTTGTAAAGTTGATACAATTATTTTTCTTGCTGATTTTGATGTTGGCATTGGAGAAATACCAATTTTTAAAGAACTAATAACAATAAATAAAACAATAATAAGTAGAGTTAAAAGCAAATAGTATTCGAACATTTAGCTTTCACTACAAATTTTTTTGTATAACTCTTGCATAAATTCACCTTTTCCTAAAAGTACAATCAAATCATCTTTTTTTACAATATAATCTGGATTTGGGTTTATATTCCAAACTCCATCTGATTTATATGAAATTATTCTTATTTCATTGTAGTACTCTTCTATCTCTTTTATTGAACGAGATATTACTTTTTTATTAGCTAGGAATTTTACCATTTTTACACTATTACTTAAATCAATCTCATCAACTGTAATATTTTGTACAAGTTTTTTTACAAGAAGTCTACCTGCAAGTTTTTCTGGGTATATTACTTTAAAAGCTCCAATTTTTGAAAGAATCTCTCCATGAACAGAAGTAATTGCTTTTGCGATAATATTTTTATTATTTAAATCTTTTAGTGCCATAACTGTAAGAATACTTGATTCTATATTCTCACCAATACTTACAATAACTGTATTTAAATTATAAATTCCAACTTCTTCAAGTGCTTGTTTATTTGTACTATCTATTACAAATGCATTATCTACATATTCACTTATCTCTTGAACTTTTGCTTCATCATTATCAACAGCAATTACTGTATGTTTTAATCTTGAAAGTGATTTTGCCACATAAAATCCAAACTTTCCAAGTCCAATAATAGCAACTGTTTTCATATAATTATCCTTCCTGTTGGGTATTTAAAATGTTTTGTTTTTGCTTTTCCTACAAGTGCTAAACCAAAGGCAAACACTCCTAATCTTCCTGCAAGCATTAGTATAATAATTATTGCTTTTCCAAATGTATCAAATTGTTGAGAAAAACTTAAAATTCCACCATTTCCTGTTGAAACTCCAACTGTGCCAAATGCAGAAACAACTTCAAAAAGTGTTTTTAATAATGGTAGTTTTTGTGTTTCTATTAAAATTAGTGCAGTAAAAAGTACAAAAAATGAAGAACACATAATTATTGCTAAAGCCTTGTTTATAAGCTTCTGGTCAATTGTTCTTCTAAATATATTTGGTTGTTGATTACTCTCTTTTAAAATATATATTACTGTGATTATTAAAACTGCAACAGTTGTTATTTTCATTCCGCCTGCTGTACTTCCTTGTCCTCCTCCAATCATCATAAATAAAGAGGAGAAAAACAGTGAAGAGTCTTTTAATGCTCCAATATCAATACTATTAAATCCACTTGTTCTAAAGTTTATCGATAGAAAAAATGAGTTTAATAGTTTTTGATAAAAAGACATATTTCCAAAAGTATCTTTGTTATTCCATTCAATTGATAAGAATAGAATCATTCCAAATATGATTAGAAATATAGTTCCATAAATCATAATTCTTGTATGAATTGAAAATCTTTTAGATATTTTTCTATTTTCATATATTTCTATTAAAACAAAATATCCTAAACCACCAGATATAACTAAGCATGAGATAATAGTAAGTACAAGTGTATTGTTTTGAAAATCCATTAAACTATTTGGAAATAGTGAAAATCCAGCATTATTAAAAGCACTAATACTGTGAAAAATACCATACCAAATTGAGTCTGTTAATGGATACTTTTCATAAAAACCAATTGATAGAAAAATTGCACCAATTAACTCAATTACTAAAACAATTAATAAAATCTTTCTTACAAATGAACTAACGTGTAAATCTGGTAAATCCAAAGACTCTTTCATCGCTCTTTTTTCATTTATCGTAAGTCTATTTCTAATAAAAATATAAAAAATAATTACCAATGTCATATATCCAATTCCACCACATTGAATAAGTAAAAGAATAGTAATTTCACCTAAAAGTGTAAAATTATCAGAAGTACTTGTAACAATAAGGCCTGTTACACAAGTAGCACTAGCAGAAGTAAAAATTGCATCTATAAATGGTAACTCACCTTTATGACATATTGGTAAACTCAAAAATAGTCCACCAAATATAATTATGATGACATAACCAAAAAAGATGTTTCTTACGTATTTATAACCCATTAATCTTCTTTGTCGCTACAAAACCTATAACCAACACCCGAAATAGTTTTTATATATTTAGGTCTTGTGCTATCCTCTTCTATTTTTTTTCTTAAGATATTTACATATGTTCTTAAATATTGCATCTCATTTTGATAACCTGTTCCCCAAACTTCATTTAAAGTCTGTTTGTGAGTTAAAGTTTTGTTTGCATTTAAAATAAAATATTTAAGTAAATCATACTCAATTGGAGTTAGTTTTAATTTTTCATTTTTTAAACTGATATCTCTTGTTGAGATATTTAGTTCCAAATCTTTACAAGTATAAACATCACTAATATTTTCATTTTGGATATTTCTTCTTAAATTTGCTCTAATTCTTGCAAGTAACTCTTTTACTGAAAAAGGTTTGGTAATATAATCATCAGCACCTGCATCTAAAGTTGAAATAATCTCTTTTTCATCATCTCTTGCTGTTAATACAACAATTGGAACCTTTGATATCTCTCTAACACTTCTAATGAACTCTTTTCCATCTCCATCAGGAAGACCTAAATCTACAATTAACAAATCTGGATTATGACTTAGAAACATAACCATAGCATTTTTTTTACTTTCACTTGAAATGAAATTAAAATCATACTCTTTAAATGTCTCTTCTAATAGTTTTTTTACTGAAGAATCATCTTCAATTATGTGTATTAGTTCTTTCATTATAGTTTCGCTTTTTTATTTACGGGTAAATCAACTTCTATTAAAATACCTCTATTTTTATGAGATGCTTTTATCTCTCCACCATGTAGTTTTACAATATTTTTACAAATTGCCAATCCTATACCACTTCCTGAAATATCATTTGTATCTTCTAATCTATAAAATTTATCAAATATATTTCTCAATTTCTTTTTATCTATAAATTCACTTTTATTAAATACTGTAATTTTTATATACTCATCAAAGTTCTCAATTTGAAAATCTATTTTTGTATTTGCTTTTGAGTATTTAAATGAATTATCTAATAGGTTAGTAACTAATTGAGTTAATAAAGTATTATCTCCCCAATATAAACCTAACTCATCAAGTTCAATATTTAAGCACTCTTCACTTTGTTTTTGTGAAAAGTTTTCAATTGCAACTCCTACAATATCTTCAAAATCGCACCATTCATATTTTAATTTTATTTGACCTGATAATCTTGTACTATCAAGTAAATTTGTAATTAATCTTTTCATTCTTAATGAAGCGTAGTTTATATCTTCTAGTAAGTCAGTTTTTTTTGATTCGGATAAATCATCATTTGATAATAAAAGATTAGTCGTTCCATGGATTGTTGCAAGTGGAGTTCTTAAATCATGAGATATTATATTTAAAAGACTCTCTCTTAATTGATTTTGTTTTTTTTGACTATCAAGTTTCTTTGCTTGAAAAGTGATAATTCCTCCAACAATAGCAAAAATAGCAAATGTGATAAGATATAGTTCATTATGTACATTAAAGCTATATAAAGGTGGAATATACAAGAAGTTTATGCAAACTACACAAAGAAGTGTAATAAAAAAAGTAGCATTAAATTTTCCATGAATAGCCACATATATTACAGGTATCATATGAATTAATGCTATGTTTATTATATCAAGGTGTTCTCTAAAAACATGACTAACAACTGTGATGATTATCAAGATGATAATCGCTTGTACAAAATAGTTAAATTTTGTATATTTACTAATGATATTTTTCATATATTTTTATGCTTTTATTAATTTTATTAACATAATAAATGTCAATAACGATAAAACACCCAACATAAAATAGTTTTCTATTGACATATTATTCCTTTTGTATTTTATTAAATTATAATCTAATAATTTTAAAGAGGTTATCAAAAAAATAAAGAAAATATAAAAATTTTATAAAAAAGAATTTATATAAATTATTAAAAAAATAGCAATTTTGTTCTATTTATATATTTGCTTTTTAGATATACTTTATAAATGAAAATACAAACACTTAATAATATTCGGTTTGAAAATATAATAAAAACAGACAATACTTTTTCTAAACACTTCCATAATACTTATACTGTGGGGTTAACACATGATGGTATATTCAAATCAATAAATAGAAATAGTGCTTCTCTTTCATATAAAAACTCAACGAGAGTTATAAATCCAGGCGAAGTACATAGTGGAAATTCTAATTCATGGAAATATACTAACTTTTATCCAACAATAGAGTTAATGAGTGAAATATATGAGCAAATCTATTTTGAAAAAAAGATTCCTGAATTCTCTTCCCATATTATCAATGATATAACTTTATATTCTTTTTTGTCTAAATTTTTTGTTAGTGTTTACTCTAATTCTAATAAGATGCAAATTGAGATTACATTAATAGAAGCCTTATCTTATCTAATAAAAAACTATATGAGTAAAAACAAAGATTATGAGCCTATTTTTAACAATATGAAAACTATCAAGAATAGTATAGATTTTATTATGGACAATCTTGATACAAATATTACTTTAGATGAACTAGCAATGAGTGTTAATTTAAGTAAATATCATTTTTTAAGAGTTTTTAAAAATAGTATTGGATTAACTCCTCATCAATTTATTCTTTCACAAAGATTAGAGAAGGCAAAAGATTTTATAGCTAAAGGTATAAGTTTGAATGAAACTGCTTTTTATGTTGGATTTAGTGACCAATCTCACTTTATTAGAAACTTTAAAAAAATTTATGGATATGTTCCTAGTAAATTAAAGAATAGTAGCAATTATATTCTATACAAATAACTTTTTTATGGATAAGCTTCCATAAAAAAGGATTGTTATGATAAAAACAGATAAAAATATATTTTATGTATTGTTGTTTTTTGCAATGTTTGCTTGGGGAGCTTCTTGGGTAAATGTAAAGGTATTAAGTTTATATATAAATGAGTTTGAAACTATGTTTTTTAGATTTTTTATTACAGCTTTAACTATGATTCCTATAATTATAATATTGAAAAAATCATTTAAAATAGACTTTAAGACTTTTTGTTTGGTTGTTATTACTTCTATTGCTTTAATATTTTATATGAAATATTTTTTCTTAGGAACAAAATATGGTACTGCAAGTTTAGGTGGTGCATTTGTTACTACTCTTGTTCCTATAAATACTTTTTTGATAATGGCATTTTTAGGAAAAAGAAAAATTATAAAAAAAGATGCAATTGCTCTAATTATTGGAGCTTTAGGTGTTTTAATAATGCTTAACATTTTTACTTTTGATTCATCAGCAATATTTACTATACATAATTTATATTTTATTTTGGCTTCTTTATTTTGGCCTATTGTTACGATATTAAGCTCAAAATCAACAAAAATATCTCCTATTGTTTTTACTTTTTATTTATATGTTGTAATTTCAATTATAAATATTTTATTTTTTATTGATATAAGAACTATTTCTTTTAGTGAGTTTGATCTCAAATTTTGGATAAATATTTTTAGTCTTTCAATCTTAGCTTCTACTTTTGCAAATACAATTTATTTTTTAGGTATTTCTAAATTAGGAGCAAGAGAAGTTAGTTCTTTTATATTTTTTGTTCCTATGTCTGCAATTATATTAAGTGCAGTTTTTTTAAAAGAGAATATAAATTTTTCAATTGTAGGGGGAACTATATTAACTCTAATGTCAATATCAATTTTAAATAATATAAAAATAAGAAAAAAGAAAAGATTATAGAATTAAGCAATATCTGGCTTGTTAATAAAATAGAACTTTGATATGATTTAGGTAATAAAGGATGAATATGGTTCATAAAAATAAGAAACTATGTAAAGTAAGAACAGTAACAACATTTTTATCTTTGAATAAAGATAAATCTTTATGGGAAGAAGAGATTAAAAAAGCTTGCAATTTTTGTATAGATTTAAGTAAAAAATTTAATCAAATAGATTATGAAGTACAATCAATCAGAATTGTTACAAATGCTTTTGGAGAATATTTAGATACAACGAATTCTGAAAATACAAAAAAAGAGTTTGAACTTATCTACTCTTACTTAGATAAATACTCAAGTGAAAATTTAAGAATGAGATTTGCAATAGGTGAGGCAAAAACAAAAGAAGAGATTGAAATGTTGCCTAAACTTATTAGCCAATTTGGTGATTTATCAAATGCTTGTGTAAATATTAAAAAAGATGAATTTGATATATTAGATAATGAAACTATATTACAATGTGCAAAAGTTGTAAAAAAAATAAGTGAGATAACACCAAGAGGTGAGGGTAATTTTAACTTCACTGTAAATTTTAATTGTAAACCTTTTATACCTTATTTCCCTGCATCATTTTATGATAGTAGTTTAGAAAACTCATATGTTGTAGGTCTTGAAACACCAGATTTACTTGTTGAGGTTTTAAAGCAATACAATTCAAAAAATAACAACCAAAAAATTACACATCAAAAATTATTTAAAGATTATTATGATGTATTATCAAATGCTTTGCAATATCATGTTGATAATATAAAAGAGGTGATTGATAACTATTCAAATAGTGACTTTAAATTTGTTGGTATTGATAGTTCAGCAGCACCTTCTAAAAACTGCTCATCTATGGTAAGTGTATATAATGAACTTGGAGTTGAGTTTTTTGGAGCAGCTGGAAGTGTTGAAGCCTCTTCTTTACTAACAAAAGTATTTAAAAGTGTAAAAAATGTACCACTTGTAGGATTTTCAGGACTTATGTTAGCTGTAATTGAAGATTTAGGTTTAGCAAAAGGTACTATAAATAGTGATTTTGATATTAGAACTTTACTTACAAATAGTGCAGTTTGTGGAATTGGACTTGATACTGTTCCAATAGAAGGTGATACTTCAATTGAAAAAATTGCTTCAATTATGAGAGATACTGGAACTATGGCTTTTAGATTAAATAAACCTCTAACAGTTAGACTTTTCCCTTATCCTAATTTAAAGCAGGGTGATATAACAGCTTATGAAAGTGATGATTTGTGTAATAGTGCAGTTTTAAGAATTAAGTAGATTAAAAGTTTTTCTTAATCTACTTCTAAATAGAATTTATGTTCTGAGTTATTTTGACATTGAATATATTCTGTATTGAATTTTTTTACAATTTTTAATTGTCCATCACAAGTAGGGCATCTTCCTTTTAATTTTGTAAGATACAAATCTCCTGCGTTTGAACACTCTATACTATAATCTCCAAAATATATTATTCTATTTTGATAAATTACTATTGCAATAATAAGAAGTATTGCTGGAATAATTCCAATAATTAAAGGTGTTAATGTTTTTATCTCAATATATAAACTAACAAAATATACTACCCCTACGATTAATATCAATAAAAGTCTAGTTAGTTTTAACTGTTTTCCAAATACTGTTATTGGTTTTTCTATCTCTCTTTGTAATTTAACTTTTTTGTTTTTCTTCATGTACTTTCTTTTTTGATTTTTATAATAATACAGAATTAGTTTTTAACTATTGATTATTCTACACACAATCTACACATCAAAAATGTAAAATAAGTATATTTTAAAATAATCGGGAGAAGATATGAAAAATAAGAAGATAGTTTTAGGTTCTATTCTTACTTTATTAGTTGCATTTATTGCTGTTACTTACTTTTATAAAAATAAACAATCACAAGAGTACAATGCACTTTTAGCAAAAAAAGCACAGTTTTTGCAAAGAGATTATTCAACAGTTGAAGGAAACAAAGATGCAAAAGTTCAATTAGTTGAATTTTTTGACCCAGCTTGTGGTACTTGTGCACAATTTTATCCATATGTAAAAGAGCTTATGAAGAAAAATGAAGGTGATATAAAACTTGTATTAAGATATGCTCCATTTCACCAAAACTCAGATTTTGCAGTAAGAGTTTTAGAATCAGCAAAAAAACAAGATAAATTTTTTGAAGTATTAGAGTTTATGTTTGCAACTCAACAATATTGGATTGACCACCATGTAGTAAATCCAAAAAAATTAATTGCAATTTTACCAAAATCAGGAGTTGATATGGAAAAATTAGCTGAACATATAAATGATGAGAATACAACAAAAATTATACAACAAGATATAGCAGATGCAAAAGAATTAAAAGTTACTCAAACTCCTGAGTATTTTGTAAATGGAAAACCATTAGAGAAATTTGGTTTACAAGAGTTAATTGATTTAGTTAACAAAGAATTATAATAGGAACTACTTTTTGTTCCTTTTATAAAATAGATTTTTTATTTTATTTATCAAAAGACCTAACACAACTACTAAAAGAATTATCCAAATTATTTTTTTGTCAAAACTTGTCATTATTGAAATAATCTCATTTAAAAATATTCCCCAAAGAGTAATTGCAAGACAAGTTGCGATAAATACTATAAATATAGTTACATAATGTCTTAATCCTATTAAATAGCCAATTATTGCACCAACAATTGGTCCAGTCATCCAAAAAGGAATAAAAACAAACAGAAACAATCCAATCTTTCCATACTTTTTAAAAGTTTGTTGGTGCTGCTGTTTTTTAGCATTTATTTTTGCAAAGAAATCTTCTAATATTTTTATTTTCAATATTCCTTTAAAACTGAAAACAAAAAGAGGATAAAGTAGTGTAACTAATATGAGTTCTGTAATTATATTTACAGGAATTACTATATTATTTGGCAGATTATATGCATACCCTAAAGATAAAGAAGGAACTCTTCCTACAAAGATATTTGATATAACTAATGAAGTGATTTTATTTGCTAGTTTTGCATCAAATGTATAAGTTATTAAAACTGCACAAATTAATATCAATGTGAGAATTAGACATAAGATTAAAATAGTACCTACTTGCTCTTTTAAAAGTAGTTTAAAAATATTTTTCATCTAAAAACCTTTAATGTTTGATTTTAACATAGAAAAATAAAATCTTTCATTTTGTCATAAAAAAACAAATAAAGAAAAAATTTTTATATAATTTAAAAAAAGGAAAAATATGAACATTTGTGGAATAGAATTAAAATCAAATTATGCAGTTTTGAGTGTTGTAAAAAATAGTTTAATAGATGATATTGTTGATTATGTTGATTTGAAAATAAAAAAAATCACATTAGAAGATGATGAAAATAAACAGAGTATTGAACAATTTTTTACTCAAATAAATGAGTTTTTAAAAACTAATAGTATTGAAAAAGTAGTAATAAAAAAAAGAGCAAAAAAAGGAAATTTTGCTGGAGGGGCAGTAACTTTTAAAATGGAAGCTTTAATTCAACTAACTTCTTTATGTGAAGTTGACCTTATCTCATCTCAATCATTGAGCTCTTTTGAAAAGAAAAATAGTATAACTTTTCCTTCAAATCTTAAAAAATATCAAGAACAAAGCTATATTTGTGCATTAAGCTCTTTTAGTTAATAAAAAAATTATTAAAAAAGATAATTTTTATGTCATTTTTCATCTAAAATAATACATATAATTGATATAATTAAGACTTAATTTAACAGAGGCATTTTTATGCAAAATATTTTATTTACACTATTTTTAACAATCGCAATTTCCACTGTACTTAATATAATTTTAAAAAGATTTGGTATTTCACATATCATTGGATATATAGCAACTGGTACAATTATTAGTTATCTTTTTAATTTTAATGGAATAGATATTCACTCTTTAGAACTTATTGCTGAGTTTGGTATTGTTTTTCTAATGTTTACTATCGGTTTAGAAATGAGTTTTGAACGAATCAAAAAGATGAAAGAGATACTTTTACTTAATGGTTTTTTACAAGTGAGTTTAAGTGCTATTATTATCTTTTTATTTTCACATTTTATTATAAATGTAGGAATTATACCCTCAATAATAATATCTTTGGCTTTTTCCTTATCTTCAACAGCTATTGTATTAAGTTATTTAAAACAATCAAAAGATATTTATACACCTTTTGGTGAAAAATCTACTGCAATTTTGATATTTCAAGATTTAGCAGTAATTCCTATTTTATTACTTATCTCTTTTTTAGCAAATGATACTTTATCTATAAGTGAAGTAATAATAAATACCTTTGTATCTGCAATAATTGTAATAGCATTTTTATTTACAATTGGAAAAAAACTTATGAATTGGCTACTTAAATTTGCATCAAATACTCATGTTGAGGAGTTGTTTTTAGGTTCAATTTTTTCTATTGTTATGGGTGCATCAATTTTAGCACATGAGATGGGTTTTACATACTC
This sequence comes from Arcobacter sp. CECT 8986, assembly GCF_004116725.1. Lineage (NCBI taxonomy): Bacteria > Pseudomonadati > Campylobacterota > Epsilonproteobacteria > Campylobacterales > Arcobacteraceae > Arcobacter > Arcobacter sp. CECT 8986. The sequence continues at coordinate 220,404 of NZ_PDKG01000002.1, forward strand.
TTTGGGAGCTTTTATTGCTGGTATGATTATTTCTGAAACTGGCTTTAGAATAAAAATTGAATCAGATATTGCAACATATAAAGATTTTTTATTGGGAACTTTCTTTTTTAGTGTTGGAACTAAAATCGATATATTTTACTTTTTACACAATATACACTATATTTTTGCAATTTTTGTAGGAATTCTTTTTATAAAATCTATTGTAGTTTATTTTATAATAAGAAGAAAATCTAATAAAAGTACAGCTATAAAAACTGCAATTTCACTTTGTCAAGTTGGTGAGTTTTCATTTGCAATTTTTGCACTAGCTACAAATGATGCTTTATTATCAAAACAGTTATCAAGTTTTTTAATATTAGTGACTGTTTTATCAATGATTTTAACTCCTTTTATTATTAGTAATGTATATAAAATTGCTTCATATTTTGAAGTTGAGTTTTATGAGTCAGATAAAATTACACCTATTGAAAAGAAAAATCATATTATTATTTGTGGATTTACAACTTTAGGTAGAATTATCGCAAAAAAATTAACCGAAGAGAACAAACCTTTTGTAATCATTTCAGATGATTTAAGACACGTTCTTTTAGCAAGAAAGCAAGGTTATATGGCTTATTTTGGGCACTTAGATAAAAAGCCTGTTTTAGAGTCTTTAAAAGTTGATGACTCTTCAAGTATTATTATCACTTTGTCAAATACAAAAAGAAAAAGATTAATTTGTGAGGCAATATTGGCATTTTATAAAGATGCAAATATAGTATTAAAAATTAATTCAACAGAAGAGAGAAAAAATCTAAAAGATTTAGATATTAGAAGTTATGTTCATGCTTATAATGAAGTTGCAAATTTACTAATAAAAAAAGCAATATAATTTTTATTTTTATCTTTTTTTTGTATAATAGAATATTTTATATTAAGGATACACCTTTATAATGCGTAAAAAGTCAACTCTACTCTTTATAGTTATAGGCCTAATGGTAACAGCTCTTGTTACTGCATTATGTTTATATAATTTAAGAGATGCTAACTTAAAATCTTCAGTAAAAAATGCACAAGTTATTTCTAATGTTGTTAAAAATGGTCTATTATCTCATATGATTAATGGAAACACAGAGCAAATTAATACATTTGTTGATTCAGTTGCTTCTATGAAGAATATTGAAGAGTTATGGGTTATTAGAAGTGATTTTATAAGAAAGCAGTATGGAAAAGATAAGTTAAGAGCACCAAAAGATGATATAGATGAAGACGTATTAAGAACTGGTAAACTAAAATATTCCCTTGATGAACACTTTACAAAAACTATAATGAGAATCACAGTTCCTTACAAAGCAACTTCTTCAAATGGAGTAGATTGTGTAAGTTGTCATAATGTAAATTATGGTGAAACTTTAGGTGCAGTCTCTTTAAAAATTGATATAAGTGATATTAAACAAAATGGTTTAGAAATCGCATATCTAGTACCACTTATATTAATAATTACACTTTTCGTGATGATTCAAATATCAAGAAGAGAAAACAATTACTATTTGGATATTTTAGAGCAACTTGGCAAAAGTATAAAACTTGCAATTTCTGGTAAATTTAAAAGAGTTCATAATTATGAAGAAACGAGAAATGATAAAGTAACTAATTTGATTAATGACTATAATACAATGATAGTTACTTTTAAAGATACTTCATATGATATTGAGAGAAAATTACAAGGATTTATTGGACAAAAAGTAAATAGTTCAAATGTAAATCCTTTAGAAAAATCAAAAGATATTATAAAAAACTTATCAAATCTATATCAATTTAAAAAAGAGATAGAACTTGATAACACAAAAGATGAGATTTACACAAGATTAGCACAAGTATTTATAAATCAATACGGTGTAAATAATTTTACTTTCTTAGAAATTGATACTCAAAAAAATAAGATGGAAATAGTAAAACAAATTGGTGATGTTGAATTATATTGTAAAGAGAATATAGTAAATGACCCAGAGTTATGTAGATGTGCAAGAACTAGAAATGATGTAGTATCTGTTGATTTTCATCAAAGCTGTCCATACTTTAAACAAAAAGATAAATTTCACTATTGTATTGATGTGGAAATTAGTAAAAATATATGTTTAATTATCAATTTTGTTAGTTATTCAAGAGATGAGTTAGAAAACCTAAAAGACAAAATATCGTTTGTTAAAAGTTATATAAATGAAGCTGCACCTTCTATTGAAGTGAAATTACTTATGAACGCACTTCAAGAATCAGCTTTTCAAGATGCTTTAACTGGTCTATATAATAGAAAATTCTTAGAAGAACATAGTAAAAAACTTGTACCTCAAGTAAAAAGAGAAAATATCAGTGTTGGTGTTCTTTTACTTGATATGGATCACTTCAAAGCTGTAAATGATGAGTATGGTCATGATATAGGTGATAAAGTATTAAAAGAGTTAGCTAGAATTTTAAATGAAACAGTAAGAGAATCAGACTTAATTGTAAGATATGGTGGTGAAGAGTTTGTTGTCTTATTAGTTGGTGTAAATTCAGAAGCTGATGCAATTAGTGTTGCAAATAAAATTAGACAAAGAGTTAGAGAAAATGAGATTGATGTTTATGCAGGTAATAAACTTAAAAAGACTGTAAGTATAGGTCTATCAATGTTCCCTCAAGATTCTAATAATTTAGATAGTGTTATTAAAAATGCAGATATCGCACTTTATGAAGCTAAAAATGGCGGTAGAGATAGAGTTGTTAGATTCCAAGAGAGTCAAGTTTCAAGTGTAGATTTATTTTAATATAATTACAAGTTTTATACTTGTAATTATATTTTTTCTTTATACTAATAGTTTATTAAATTCTGCTAACCATTTTGGATGTGCTGGCCAAGCTGCTGCTGTAACTAGATTTTTATCAACATAAGCATCTTCAAAACCTATATCTTTCCAAGTACCACCATTTATATTTACATCTGGTGCACAAGCTGGATAACAAGAGCAAGTTCTATCTTTTATTATTCCTGCTGCAACTAATACTTGAACTCCATGACAAATTGAAGCAATCGGTTTATTTACAGAATCAAAGTATTTTACAATATCTAGTACTCTTTGATTTAATCTTATATATTCAGGAGCTCTTCCTCCTGGTACAACTAAGGCATCATATGTTGTCTCATCAATTTCATCAAATGAAGCATTTAATGTGAAGTTATGTCCAGGTTTTTCTGTATATGTTTGGTCACCTTCAAAATCATGAATGGCAGTTTTTACAATATCACCTGCTTTTTTATCAGGGCAAATAACATCTACTTGATGACCAAGCATCAATAAGCATTGAAAAGGAACCATTAATTCGTAGTCTTCTACAAAATCACCAGCTAAAACTAATATTTTTTTTGACATTTTATTCTCCTTTTAAGTTTAGAATATCACAATATAGACTTACTTAATTACTCTTACTTCTCTTATAAATTTATCCATTCCATAGCTATCTGTTACGATAAAAATGATTTCATTATTACTTATAACAGCTTTTCCTTTAGCTATTTCAATTCTAATATCTGCATTAAAATAGTCTCTTTCTTGATATTGAATTGTATATATTTCATCTTCTTTTATTTCCATACTTTTCAATTCTTCTTGTGAATGAGGGATAAATTCCATAATACTCCTTTTGCGTAAAAGAATATTATGGTGAAATAAAGATTATACTTTTCTTATAAAAAGAACTTACTTGATAGATAGTTGTGCGACAATTTGTGCATGGTCTGATTGTAAAATTGAACCATTTTGATTATCTCTTAAGTGCAAGTCATGTTGTTTGAAATTAACTACATTTATATCTTTTGATACAAAAATATAGTCTAAAATATTTCCTACTGTTTTATAGTATGAGGTTGGTTTTCTTTGAGGTTTTTCACTAGCTTTGTTATAACTATCATACATATATAAATCTTCTTTTAAATCTATTGATTCATACTCTTTAAATGTTTTAATATTATGGCATTTTTTATTTGTAAGTATATCTATACAAAGACTATTTTGTCTATCATTTAAATCACCAAGAACACAAATAAATCTATTTTTTTCTTCTGTTTTTAAAATATCTGATGATAAATTAAAGCTTTCAATTAACCTTTGTGTTAATGCAGGAGAATTTCCTCTATTTATAGATGGAATTACTTTTTTTAACTTTTCATCTATTGTATTATTTTCATTAAATTTGTATTCATACTCATTTAATCTATTTGATTTTAGATGAATGACATAAGCTATTAGCTCATAATTATCTATTTTTATTGTTGCTTTTATTGGTAATCTTGCAAAATTAAATTCATCTTTGTAGTCAAATTTTTCTAAAGTATCACTATTTATATCTACTGTTTGTGTTTTTGTTATTGGATATTTTGAAGCTAATGCAACTGTTGTTGAGATAAATACTTTGTCATTGTCTTTGTCAACTTTTGCTAAATCTACATAAGTAAAATAGTTGTAACCAAGCTCTAAAGTTAACTCTTTTAGTGCTTCAACTGAAAAAACTTCTTGAAATCCAACAATATCACAATCCATTAAAATTAACTGTTCTTTTATCCAAGTTGTCTTTTTTTTCCATTGTATATCATCAAATTTATCTTTCTTAATATACCAAGAGTAGGGAGGTTTTACAAATTGAAAAAGATTAAATGTTCCTATTTTTATATTCATAAATTTATTTTACAATATTAACTTTAAAGTAAAAAACTTTAGCTATACTTTTTGTATGAATAATATAATAACTCTTGAATATGTAGATGTTTTTGATGAAAATAGACAAAAAACAGTAAGTTTTTCAAAAGATTTAATTAGTGAGACTACAAATATTAAATCTCTATTTGCAATACTTGTTGATGGAAAGTCAATGCAGCCAAAAATAAATGATAAATCAATTGTAATTGCTGATTTATCATCAAAACAGATTGAAGATGATTCAATTTATATAGTTTACTATGATAATAAAATGTGGGTAAAAAAAGCTATATTTAAAGATAATGATTTTTTGTTTGTATCAATAAATGAAGATTTTAAACATCTGGTTTATAAAAAAGAAGAGGTTTATGTTGTTGCAAAAGCTATATTAACATTTACAAAACTTTGATTTATTCTGCAAATATATCAAAACAGATAATAAAACTATCACTATTTATATTTATTACTTTTGCATAAGTTCGGCACATACTTCCTGATGCTTTTGATATATATTTTGGACTTAAAAACTCTTTTGATTTTGCTTCTTTTGTGATGTAAAAGTACTCTTTTAAACTATGGTCATCATTGTGTTTTGAAGCATGATATAATCCACTTGAGATTGATTTTATTACAGTATCGTTTATTTGATTTCCTGTTTCGAAGTCGATTAGATAAATAGCCTCAATATGTGGATTTACTTCGATAAATGAATTGATTTTTTCAAAGTGAAACTCTTCTTCAACTGATATAATATTTACAATATCTTTAGTTAAATGTTTCATTCTTTTAAATAGATTTTTTTTGATTTTTATATGAGATTGTACTGCTTTTTTGTACTCTGAACCTATATAATTTATCTTTTGTTTTATTTGTTCTTTGTCATCTTCTTTGATTTCTTCTATTGCTTTTTCAAAATAGAAACCTTGATAAATATCTATATGTTTTTTCATACAAGATAATATCTCTTCTTTTCTTTCTACACCTTCTGCTAGAGTTAAAGCACCTATTTTATTACAAATATCAACAATTGATTTTAAAATAGAAGCATTTATATAATTTGAGTCAATATTATCAATTAAACTTCTATCTACTTTTACAATATCAGGTTTAACAATAGCAAGTCTATCAAAGCTTGAATACCCTGTACCAAAATCATCAATAGCAATAGTAAATCCAAGTTCTCTATGAATTTGGCAAAACTTCTCTAATAAAATACTATCTTTAATAGTATCCTCTTTTATTTCTAAAACAATATTACTTTGTTTGATATTTAACTCTTCTACTTGTTTTACAAAATCAAAATTAAGATTGTTTTTCATATGCTCTTCAATAACTGAAGATTCAAAGTTCAAAAAAAGAAGTATATTATTGTCTTTTTCATAATATTTTTTAAATTTAGTAATAGCTTTTTGTCTTACTAGATTATCTAAAAAACTTATTTCATTTTGTTTTTTAGCTTCATTAAATAGTTTAAGTGGAGAGATAAAATTATCATTTTCATCAAATGCTCTAGTTAATGCTTCAAATGCAAAAATCTTTTTTTCTTTTATTGAAATTATTGGTTGAAAATAAACTTCAATTCTATTATCTAAAAACATTGTTCTCCTCTTAAAATTGTATAAATATTATATCAAAGGCTTTTAATTATATATTTTTTATACTGTTTATTTTTTATATACTTTCAAAAATAATTTTTTAAGTTAAATACACATATACTACACAGAAATTTGTTAGAATATATTAAAAATAGGAAATAAAGTGAATAAAATTAGTTCAAAGATTGTTTTTCTCTCATTTTTGATTTCATTAATTGCAACATTTGGTAGTTTGTTTTTTAGTGAAGTTATGCAATTTATACCTTGTACTATGTGTTGGTATCAAAGAATATTTATGTATCCATTAGTTATTATTTTTTTAGTTGGGTTATTATATCCAGATGATAAAACATTTAAATATTCAATTGGTTTAGTTATTGTTGGTTGGTTTTTCTCTGTTTATCATAATTTATTGATGTTTAAAATAATACCAGAAGATGTAGTTCCTTGTGTTCAAGGTATTCCTTGTAGTACAGAGTATATTAATTGGTTAGGGTTTATTACAATACCTTTTTTATCATTTATTGCATATACATTAATTTTAATACTATTATTTTTAGGAAAAAAAGGATTTTTAAAAGATGAAGAATAAGAGTTTAGTAGTTTTATCTTTAGGTGTAATTGTTGTTTTGTTTATTGTTGCTGCATATTTTTTCAAGCAAAATCAATCAAGTAAATTAGAAAACTTTAATAATACAAATAAAGCGCCTTTTGTTAGAGATGATTCAATATCTTTTGGTAAAGATGATGCAAAAATTACAATTGTTGAGTTTATGGACCCTCAATGTGGTTCTTGTGCTGCATTTCATCCAATCGTTGAAGCAGTATTTAAAGAGTATTTTCAAGATACAAAAGTAGTTTATAGATATTTAGCAAATCATCAATACTCAAAATATGCTATAAAAATCATAGAAGCTGCAAGATTACAAGGTAAATATAAAGAGGCTTTAGAGATAATCTTTAAAACACAAAGAGCTTGGGCTAATATAAACAATCCTAAACCAGAGTTAATCTGGGAATATTTAGCAACTTCAAGCATAAATATGGAAAAACTAAAAAAAGATTTCTCTACAATTAATATAGATGATATGCTTAAAACTGCAAGAGAAGATGCAAAAACTTTAAATGTGCAAGGAACTCCAACAATCTTTGTAAACACAAAAGAGTTAGACGAGTTAAGTTATAAAGCATTACTTAAATTAGTTGAAGATGAAATTATGAAAGAAGGAACAAAATGAGAAAATTATATTTAATATTTTTAATACCAATTGTTTTACTATTTTCAGGATGTAATAACGAAGATGAATCAGCAGCAATTGTAATCAAAGATTCTCAAAGTTTTAAAGACTTAAAACAACAAAGTAATACTGAATATAAACTAAAAACTATTCAAGGTAAAGATATTACATTAACAGTTGATAATGGTGTATTAAAATCAAACGATGCAGAACTAAAAAATAAAATGGTACTTATTAACTTTTGGGCAACTTGGTGTCCACCTTGTGTAAAAGAAATACCAGTACTAAATAGATTATATGATGATTATAAAAATGATTTTGTAGTTATTGGTGTATTATATGAAAAAGATAAAAATTTAGATGAATTAAGAGCTTTTATGCAAGAGCATAATATGAAATTCCCTGTTTCAATTAATGGTGATGAGAATTTTAGAATGGCAAAAAATATTAATAATGTTAAAAAAATTCCAGAATCATATCTTTATGGAAAAGATGGAAAAATAGTTGAAAAATATATTGGTTTAGTAGACGAAGAGAGTTTAGAAAACCATATAAAAAGTAGTATTAAATAGAACAGTTTGTTCTATTTAATATCTTATTGATACATAAAAACTCATTTTAAATCTATTATCATCACTTAAAAAATTGTTTTTATAATATACTGCGTATGAAGGCTTTGTTGTTGTCTCATACTCACTATTTACTAACCATTCGTGATAAACCCAGTGAATAAACTTTAGCATATCTCCATGTACACCTTCTAAATCAAACTTAGCATAAACACCATCAGAAATTTTAAAATTAGGTAATCTATCACTTTTCACGTCATCTTTATTTTCAGGTACGATACAAGCTATATATTGGCACTCATTAAGTGGTGTAATTGTAGGATTGTCATGAAGTAGGGCGATTTGTTTGTAGTTTTTCAAATCATTATTTAAAATCAAAGTGTGTAGCTTTTGCCATGTCTCTTTTACATTTACATTGTAACCTCTATTTCTTATATAAAAACTATCTAATGTTGGCATTTTTACTATTTTGGGCGTTTGTTTTGAAAAGTCTGCATTTGATTTTAGTGCACTTTTTGATTGTTGTAAAATCTTAGTAGAGTACTCTTTATATCCATGGTTTTTCCACTGTTTAGGTGACATTTCAAATCTTTGTTTAAAGGCTTTAATAAAAGATGATTGAGAACTATATCCACATAAATTAGCAATATTTGATATTGTTGAATATTTATTTGTCAGAAGCAAATTTGCAGCTTTTTGAAGTCTTATTGATTTTATACTTTCATAAATATTTTTTCCAAACTCTTCTTTAAATATTCTTTGCATATGAAATTTACTTATTTGTAAATCATAACTTAACTCCTCAATATCGATGTGAGTATCGATATGAGTGTAAATATAAAACATTATATCATTTGCTATTTTTGTTCTTTTTTGTAATGTTTCTTTTTTCATAAAATACATTATAGCACATATTTATCATAAAATTATTATAAATAAACAAAATTTAAAGCATAAATGAACAATAAAACTAGCATAAAAGAAGAAGAAATATTTTTTTTATAAGTTTACAATAAGGAGTAAATTTTTAATAGGAAGAATCATGGGAAAAATATCAAAAGTTTTAATAGCAAATAGAGGAGAAATTGCACTAAGAATTATAAGAGCATGTAAAGAATTAGATATTACTAGTGTTGCAATTTTTTCAGAAGTGGATGTTGAAGGTGTTTGGGTTAGAAAAGCAGATGAATGCTATCCAATTATGGGTGATGTTATGAAAGCATATTTAGATTATGATGTAATCATTTCTATTGCAAAAAAAGCAAATTGTGATGCAATTCACCCTGGATATGGATTTTTAAGTGAAAATGCAGATTTTGCTAAAGCTTGTGAAGATAATGGAATAATCTTCATAGGACCAAAACCAGAACATATTGCACTATTTGGTGATAAAATGGCATCAAAAGTTGCTATGAAAGAAGTGGGTGTTCCTGTACTGGAAGGGACAGATGAACCAATTGATAATGTAAATGAAGCACAAAAAATAGCAGAAGACATTGGATTTCCTGTAATTATCAAAGCTGCCTTTGGTGGTGGAGGTAGAGGAATGAGAATTGTAAGAAATAAAAAAGAATTCAAAGAGATGTTTGAGAGTGCAACAAATGAATCAATCAAATATTTTGGTAGAGGTGAAGTTTTTATTGAAAAATTCGTTGAAAATCCAAGACATATTGAAGTTCAAGTTATTGCAGATAAATTTGGAAATGTTTTACATTTAGGTGAAAGAGATTGTTCTATTCAAAGAAGACATCAAAAAGTAGTAGAAATTGCACCATCTCCTAGATTAAATCCATCTGCCAGAAAAGAACTTTATAGAATTGCAACAAAAGCAATGTTCAAACTTGGATATGAAAGTGTTGGTACAGTTGAGTTCTTACTTGATGCTGATGATAATATATATTTTATAGAAATGAATACGAGAGTTCAAGTAGAACACCCAGTTACAGAGATAACTTCTGGTGTAGATATTATTCAAAGAATGATTCAAATAGCAGAGGGTGATAAACTTCAAATGTTACAAGAAGATATAAAATTTAGAGGTTATGCAATAGAATTTAGAATAAATGCAGAGAATCCTCAAAAGAACTTTATGCCATCTGTTGGTACAATAACAAAATATTTAACTCCAGGTGGTCCTGGTGTAAGACTTGATACTGCAATTTATTCAGGATATAAAGTTCCTGCAAACTATGATTCTATGGTTGGTAAGTTGATTGTATGGTCTTTAGACTGGGAAGGTGCTGTTAAAAAAGCAAGAAGAGCACTTGATGAGTTTTATATTGAAGGTTTTCCTACAAATATCTCTTTACATAGAGAAATTGTACGAGATGAAGATTTTAAAAATGGAAAATTTACGACAAGTTATTTAGATGAAAAACTAGAGACTTTTACTTTAAGTGGTGAACAACATATTAAAGAAGAAGAGGAAAAAGTTGCTAGAATTGTATCTTTTATTTCAAAATTAAAAGAGAAAAATATAAAAACGAAACAATAAATAAGGTTTAAAAATGGGGTTTGAACAATTAATACAGGGGAATTTAACTTTTAAAAATTCAAGATTTAAAGACTATAAAGATGATTTTAATACATTAGTAGAAAAAGGACAAAATCCTGATGTATTATTTATAGGATGTAGTGATAGTAGAGTTGTACCTGATTTAATAATGGATTCTAAGCCAGGTGATATGTTTATTTTAAGAAATGTGGGAAATTTTGTTCCACCTTTTGAAGCTGATTATGACTTTCACGGAAGTTCAGCAGCAATTGAATTTGCAGTAAGCGTATTAAATGTAAAACATATTATCGTGTGTGGGCACTCTTTTTGTGGTGCTTGTAGAACACTTTATAAAAGTATAGATGAAAATGATATTGGATTAGTTCACGTAAAAAAATGGTTAGAGTTAGGTCAAAAAGCAAAAAATTATGTATTAACTAACTATTTAGATTTATCAGCAGAAGAGATTTATACAAAAACAGAAAAAACTTCAGTTGTATATCAATTACAAAATCTTTTATCTTATCCAGAAATTAAAAAAAGAGTAGAAGAAAAAACTCTTGAAATTCATGGTTGGTATTATCGAATTCAAGATGGTACAATTTTATATTATGATACTTCAGATGAGAAGTTTAAAGAATTAGAAGAAAAAAAGACTCTTTAATAGAGTCTTTTTTTATACAAGTTTTTCTTCAGTGATAATTACACCGTCATAATCAGCATAAATATAATCACCGCTATTAACTTTAATACCTTCAAAGTTTAATTCAACATCTCTTGCAGAATCAGTTTTTTCAAAGTTTCTTTGAGGACAAGTTCCAATTGCATATAATCCAACATCAATATTTACTGTTTCATTTGTATCTCTTACATATCCATTGATGATGATTGCTTCATAATTGTTATTTTTTGCAAATGCCATTAATCTATCACCAACAATTCCATAATATGCTTGGTCAACATCCACAACAACTACTTTCCCATCACCTCTTTCATCTTTTAACATTGAAAGTAGTAGCCAATTGCTTTTGTCTAATTTTACAGTAATTACTTCACCTTGAAAACTTGTTTTTCCTCCATATGATTTAAACTTTGGAGAAAGTACTTGTATTTTAGCTTTATCTCTAAAGTCATCGCATATATCTGCAGTACTAAAACTCATTATAATCCTTTTTGTTTATCTAGCCACCAAGATTATATAAAAATCATGTGTATATATAGTGTTGAATTTGGTAAAATATAGAATAAAATTTAAGCTTAATTTTATTTATTAAAATTAATTAAAGTTAAAAAAATGGCACTTTTATAGAAAAAAGAACAAAAAATTGTTACAATGAAAAAATCTTACAAAAAAGAGTTTTTATGAATGAATTATTAAATATTGTGTTGATACTTTTGATTATTTTGGCTTTTTATTTATTACTAAAAAAGTACTTTTTAGTTCAAAAAAAACCTAAAAATGCCGAAGAAAAAAAAGAAGAAATAGTAAAATCTTATGAAAATGAGATGACTAAAATACTGTATGAAAACAAAGATAATAACGAACTTTTACTAAAAAAGAAAAAAGAGTTTTTGATAAAAGTAAATCAAGAATTATCAATGAATATATATTTTGACAAAGCAGAAATACAAATAATAGTACAACATCTAATAAATATGAAAATTGACTAAAAGTACTTTTTCTATGATATAATTTATTTAAGATTATTATAAGGAGGATGCTATGCAACTAAAAGGTATAACAATCGACTTTGATGATAAAAAAAACTGTGGGCTATTGCCTGACTTGTGTTTAGAGTGGGATGAAAAATTTGATGAATTAGAAGATAATCAAAATCTAGTTGATTATTGGGAAAATAATGTCAAAAAAGTATTGTCTCAAACTAAAAATATAGTAAATGGCAATATTGGTTCTAAAGCTGTTATTTACTCAGCAGATGAAGAATCAATCAAAATTATAAAAGATGTATTCAGTGAATTAGAACTCTCAATCTTATCTTATGAAGAGTTGACAAGCTGTGAAAGTTGTCTTTTATATAACTATCTTGACAAAGATTTTAATAAAGAAAAGTAGATATTTATATCTATTTTTCTTTGTCGTATCGTTACAAATTCTACTTTAAGACTCTCTTTTCCTTTTTGTACAAGCCACCTCTTAATTAAATATAATATAATGATTTAAAATTAATTGTTAAGGAATAGTATATGAAGAAGACTATGATATACATATGTATAGTTGCAATTATTGCACTGTTTTTATCAGATGGTGATAAAAAACATGAAAAGCTAGCTCATTGGGGTTATGCAGGTGAAGAAGCTCCAGCAAATTGGGCTAATCTTGACACTAGATATAATATGTGTAAAGATGGTAAACATCAATCACCTATCAATCTTACAAGTGATAATGTAATTGATGCAAATTTAGGTGATATTACATTTTATGATGATTCATTTGCAAGTACTTTTGAAAATAATGGCCATACATTAAAAGTGAACTTTAAAAGTGGAAATATGATTGAGTATGGTTCAAAAGAGTACTCACTATTACAAATGCACTTTCATACACCAAGTGAAAATCAAATTGATGGAAAAAGTTTCCCAATGGAAGCACACTTAGTTCATAAAGATGCAAATGGAAATTTACTTGTAATTGCTGTTATGTTTGAACAATCTGATGAATCAAATGTAATTTTAAATAAACTTATTAAAAAACTTCCTTCAAAAGTAGGTGATAAAAGAGAGTTAGAATCTGATATTTACGGTTATGATATATTACCAGAAGATAGAGAGTTTTATAGCTTTGATGGTTCTTTAACAACACCACCTTGTAGTGAAGGTGTAAAATGGATAGTATTAAAAAATCCAGTTGGAATATCTGATAGTCAATTAGAAGATTTTAAAAATATTATGCAAGAGAATAATAGACCAATTCAAGAAAAAAATAATAGATATATTTTAGAATAGAGATAACTACTTGTTATCTTTATTCTCTTTTTCTTCTATCACATCAATCTTTTTTATCTCACTTTGATTTTCAATAGAGTTATTTATATTATTACTTTTCGTACTATTTGTACCATTTAGTGATGCTATTAGTTTAGCTTCTGTTTCTGGCTTTAAATCACCTTTTGCAATAGTATCTAAGATTTTGTTTGCAATTTGAAGTTTAGCTTCTGTCTCTTTTGATCTAAAGTATTTTTCCATATTATCTTCATATGCTCTTAGTTTATCTTTTCTTTTGTTATTTAAGTAGAAGAAAAGTATCGCTCCTAAGATTAATAGTACAAATCCTGCTAATAATATAAGATATGAATCTATCTCTTTTTGTTGCTCCTTTTCAAGCTTTTGAAGTTCAAACTCCAATCTTTTCTCTTTATTTATAGCTTTTACTTTCTCTTTTTCTATTTTTATTTTTTCTTTTTCAATTTGAGATTTTATTTTTTCAATTTCTATATCTTTTTTGTTATCCAATTCAGCTTTTTTTTCTTCAAGTTTTACTTCTGCTTCTTTGGCTTTTATCTCTTTGTTTTGATTTAGTTCTTTCTCTTTTAAGTCTAGCTCTTTTTGTTTTAGAGCTATTTGTGCATCAAGTTCTTTTTGTTTTAACACTCTTGCTTGTTGTAACTCTTTTTGTTTTAAAGCAATCTCTTCATCACTTGGTCCAAGCATATCACAACCGCTAAAAAGTAGGGCAATTAAAAAAATTGGTAATATAAAAAACTTTTTCAAATTCTAATCCTTAATATTGACACTTAGAATATAACATAATTGTGGTAATGTTTTATTAAAAAAGTTGGTTATAAAATTGTAACAAAACTAAAACTTAAGTATATAAACATCTCTTTGTTTTCTTGAATCTGATGTTTTTATATTTTTTAGATAGTCAAATCCAAGTGATTTTATCGTATTTATTGAAGCATTGTTATTTGTATCTACTAGTGCAAGTGCTCTTTTTGCTTTAAATTCATCTTTTATGAAATCAATTTGTGCTTGACCTATCTCTTTTGCAAAGCCTTGTTTCCAAAACTTTTTACTAAGAATAAATCCTATTTCATAATCAACATCATCTAAATAATTACACTGTAAAACTCCACCAAGTCCTATTATTTCACTTGTATCTTTTTTTTCAATAATACTAAGGCCAATTTTGTCCTTGAAATTGCAATTTTTATTTATAAAGTCTTTTGTTTGTTCGTATGTGAAGTTTTCATTGCCAAATGTATATTTTACAACATCACTGCAATTAAATATATCTTTATATAAAGTATCAATGTCTGTGTTTTTAAATGTTCTTAAAATAAGTCTGTTTGTAGTTAAGATAGTCAAGGTATTTCCTAATATATGGGATTTCCCATATATTAAGATAATTTAGCTAATTGTTCAATTATATTTTTTGCTGTATCTTCGTTTAGTGGTTTGTCATAAGAAGTTAAAATCTCTCTTGCTAAAATATTTGCTCCTAAGTGTTGGAACATAATTCTCATAGCTTGAAGCCCTTTTGCTCCACCACCACCACTGTGTGTTGCAAGTGCTAGAATTTTTTCATTAAATGCATCTCTCCAATCTTTTGTACTTCTTGAAGTCCATGCCATTGCATTATTTAATACAGGAGGCATAACTCCATTGTATTCAGGTGCAACAACAATAAATGCTTTTAAATCAAGGATTTTATTTGCTAAGTCTAAAGCTTCAGAAGGTAAACCATTTCTCTCTTCTTCAACTGTTGAGTATAAAGGTAAGTTTAAAGCAACTAAATCAATAAACTCTACTTCATGTCCTAATTCATGTGCTAATTCTTCTAATTTTCTACCTAATTTTATATTACTTACAGCACTAGCTACTAAAATTCCAATTTTCGCCATAAAATCTCCTAATATTTTTTAAATTGCAAGATTATACTCTTAAAAATTTAAAGATTCTTTGTAGTCAATAATTAATATCAAAAATAAGGTTATAAGTAAAATAGAAAATAATTAAATAAAAATATATATAGAAAACTAGATAAATAGAAAATAATAAATGTTTTGTAAAGTTTGATTTGATTGTGAAAATAGTTTTGGAAGTTTGATTATTATAAGTGGTGCGAATGGTGAGAATCGAACTCACACTCCCAAAACGGGAACGGGATTTTAAGTCCCGCGCGTCTACCAGTTCCGCCACACTCGCACAAATAATAAATAAAAAAAGTGGTGGCGCGGGGCAGAATCGAACTGCCGACACAAGGATTTTCAGTCCTTTGCTCTACCGACTGAGCTACCGAGCCACTGTTAACTTAAGTGGTGGTGAGAGAAGGATTTGAACCTTCGAAGCCATAGGCGGGAGATTTACAGTCTCCTGGATTTGACCACTCTCCAACCTCACCGATTGTTAAGTTTTATGTCGCTTTTTTGTTAAGCGGGTGGAATTATAATAGTATCTACATTAAACTAAGCTGAAATTATTTAAAAGTTTAGAAAAAAGTTATAAATTTCAATATTGTTTAATATTGTTAGATTTTAGCCACTCATCTTGAAGCTGTTTTAATTTTCTCATAGGAAGCTTTTTTTTGCTTTTTTTTGGATAAGTTGTCTTGCTTGTATGCTCTGTATGTTCACTTGAATAATCCAAGTGTAATTCTGCCATATTCAGTGCATCTATTGTTCTTGTAGCAGCTACATAGTATATATTTAATTCTTCATTTACTTTAAGATTATTAAATTTGTTCTTTTTATTTAATATCTCTTTATTTGATATAAAGTCATCATCACACATTACAACTTGTGAGTATTGCATACCTTTTGATTTATGTGCAGTTGTAAAGATGATATCAGCACTATTTTTATCTAGTGTTAGGTTTTCTTTGATTTGTTTGTTTATTTCAAATATATTATCGTTGTAAGTATTTATAAACTTGATGATATTTAGATACTCTTGATTTTTTGTATCTTTGGCGTACTCTTCAAGCTCTTCAATAGAAACAAACTCTTTAATCTCTTCAACTGTTACTTTGTCATACTTTTTTTGTTTTAGATAAAAAATAGAGTAAACTGTTTGATTCATAAAAGAATATGAGTTATATCCACCTTCAAAATATATTTTGTACTCTTTTTTTTGTTTTAAAAATTTTATTACTTCTTTTATCAGTGCAAAACTGGTTCTACTTATTACACAAAACTGTTTATCATAATCAACTACATTTTTTCCAACTTTAGATACTTTATCTTCAAGTCCAAATATTTTTAGCTTTTTTAGTTCGTTTTTTTCGTATATTTCATTTAGATTTGTTTCTATTGTTTTTGCTAATTGATTAGAAAATCTAAAGCTTTTACTTAAGTTATATATTGGTAGTTTTATCTTATCTAAGGCATTTATTGCAAATCTAAAAGAGTATATTTGTTGAAAACTATCTCCCACATAGACTCTTTTACAGTTTTGGTTTTCAACTATTGCTATCATAACATCTGAGATATCTTGTGCTTCATCTACTAAAATTAGGTCATACCCTAAGTTTGAAGAGATTCTTTTATTTAAATAGAAAAATTTTAAGTAAAAATCATGAGTTGATTCTATTTTATTGTTTTTCATAGAAGTTAATATATGTTTTGTATGATTTAAAATATTATCTTCTCTTAATTTTAGAAGTTTTAGTATTTTTGCATCTAAATTTGAATACTTTTTATAACTTTGCAGAAGTTTAGAATCTATGTTTATTATTGAACTATTACAGTAAAAATTAACAATATCTTTTATCAAAGCAAGATAATTAGGTGTTGGTTCATATCCTCTTGTTCTTTCAAACTCTTTTACACAAGATGCAATTGTTTGCATTTTCAAATCGTGTGTTAGTCTAAAGTTCCAAGCTTGCATTTTGTTATAAGCAAGTGAATGAATAGTTTTTACTTGCATATTTGAAATTCTTAGTTTATGCAGTTTTTGTTCAAGTGATGTTTGCAAAGATTTATTATATGCAAGATATAAGATTCTAAGAGTAGGAAATTGTCTTGCATATTCCAGTAAAGTGGTAGTTTTACCACTTCCTGCTACTGCATTTATTTTAAATGAGTGTTCTTTTGAGTTTATTATCTCAAGTTGTTCGTCTGTAAAATTCATAAATTAAAATGATGCTATTTTTGGAGGAAATTCTTCAAATGATTTAAATATAGCTTTTGTTATCTCTTGTTTGTATTTTATATTTTGCATTGGTGTTGCAAATTGGATTAAATCTTTTGCAAACTCTAAAGATTTCTCTTCTTTGTAAACAAAAGCAATTTTCTTACCAAGTTTCTCGCAATTATTAAATATCATTCTTGCATAATCATCAATATAAACAAACTCTTTAGAGCTTATTTTTTCACCCCAAGCAAAGAATACGAATTTTCCACTAGGAATTAAGTTTTGTGCATCAAGATACATAATATCTCTATCAAACTCTGTATTTTGAGAAGAGTAGTACTTTTCTAAATCTGAGTTAAATTTCATTAATAGTGATGATGCATCAATATTTTTTTCATTTAAGTTAAATAGATTTCTAATTTGAACAACTTTACCTCTATATTCATCTTGTTTCATTGCATTTTTAAATATAGTTACATAAGTCTCTATTTTTAACTCTACAAGTTCTCCAAAATCTTCAAATTCTTGGTCTAATAAGAATTTATTAGAATCAAATCCAAGTGGAGTTACAACTGGATTGTATATAAAAATTGTTCCAATTATGTTTTTCTTTTTTAGCTTGTTGTTTTTTATTTTTTCTCTTAACTGTTTTGGTGTGATGATATCTTCATCATCATGGCTAATATATAAATAGCTTTCAGTTAAAAAAACCTCTTCATACTTAGTTTCAAAAGTACCAAAATATTGCATATTAATCCTCTTATTTTATTAAGTGTAATATTATCTAAACTAAATAGTTAAAAAGCTTATTCTTTTTTGTTAATAATTTACAAAAAATATTAAATTAATCATAAAAATTATTATTAAACTGGGATAATTAAGGCTAATTTTTGATACTATTATAATACACTTTATAAATAAAATAGTTATATATAGATAGTTGTAGTTAATTGTTGTGTATAAAAAGAAAGGAGTTTACAATGAGTATCAATATTAAATATTATTCTAGTTTAGATACTTTTGTAAAAGATTGTAAAGAAGATAACAACAAATATTTATTATTAGTATCTCAACAATGCAAATTTTATATCTCATTATTGAGAAATTCAAAAATCCAAGCTTACGGAGCAGTTTTCCCTGAAATCATATTTGAAGGTGAGAGTTATGCAAATGGCTTATTAGCTTACAAATTAGATAAAGATGAAAATATCTTTATTCAAAAAGATATATCTAATCTTACTTTGACTCAAAATGATTTTGAAGGAGTAAAATCTGTTATTACTTTTGTTGATGCGTTAAGTTCTCATAAGCATACTTATTTAGATAATCTGTTTGAGTTATTGCCTGTTGATACTCAAGTTATGGGTGGAGGTTCTGGTGAACTTCCATACAATAGAAAAGAAGTAATATTTTCAAATGAAGGTATTTTTAAAGATGCTGCAATAATTTTATGTAAAAAGCAAAATCTTAAAGTTGGTATTGAACATGGATGGAAAGTACTAAAAGATGGACTTATTGCAACAATGAGCAAAGAAAATAGTTTAACTCAGATTGATTATGAAAATGCTTTAAATGTATATAAAGATATAATAAAAGAGGATTTAAAAGAGGATGTGACTAATATATCTTCACACTTATTAAAATACCCAATTGGTTTAGTTAAATATGGAAATAAAGTACGTGTTAGAGAAGTTATAAGTGTTGATGAAAAAAATGGTTTTAAACTTGGATTACCAATTCCTCAAAACTCTGTAATTTGTGTACTAAAAGGAAAAAAAGACAATCTAATAAAAGCTGCTTATAATGCAACAAAAAAAGCAGTTGATGGGTGTAATAATAACCAAAATTTAGTATTTTTATTTGAGTGCATAAATAGAAGATTATTTCTAAAAGATAAGTATAATAGTGAATTAGAAATAATAAGAAGAACGATAGACAATAGACCTTTAATAGGTGCATTAACTTTAGGTGAAATATTAAAAGAAGATAATATTAGTCTAAATTTTTATAATAAAACTTGTATAGCAGGTGCAGTATGTTAGTAGAACAATTAGCTTTAACTTATAAATGTCACAGTGCAATTGGAAATAGTTTAGATTTAAAAGAGATGTTAAAAGAGGTTTTAAAGACTTTTTTAAATGAAACTTTTGCTTTATATGGAAGCTTTTATTTGTATGATGAAAATAAAAAGATTTTAAATAAAGTAATTAGTATAGGAAAAGTAAAAGACTTTGATATAGAAGAGTATAGTGATGTTTATGATAGTTTTAATATCTTAGATAATAGAAAAGATAGAACTCAAAGGGTTTTAATACTTCCTTTAGATAGAGGCTTGATGTTTTTTGTTTATAGTAAAAAAAGTATGAATATGAGTTTTTTGGGTTCTATGTTTCAAGGCTTAGCACATAAACTAAATATTAGTATTGATTCATGTCTAAATGTAAAGATTATGAAAAAAAGAAATGAGAAGTTAAAAGCTCTTGCTATTGAACTTGAAAGACAAAGAAAAGAACTAGTAGAAGCAAATAAATATAAAAATGACTTCTTAGCAAATATGAGTCACGAACTAAAAACTCCACTAAATTCTATTATTGTAATCTCATCTGTAATGAAAAAAAACAAAAAAGGTAAACTTGATGATGAGCAAGTAAAAAATATGAACATAATAAACAATTGTGGAAATGATTTACTTGTTTTGATAAATGATATTTTAGATATTTCTAAAATTGAAGCTGGGGAATTATCTTTAAATCTAAAAAGATTAAATGTTGAAGAGATTATAGATATTTTATATGATTCGATGAAGCCTTTAGCCGATGATAAAAATATCAATTTTATTAAAAATTTCAATATCGATAATTATGAGATATTAAGTGATGAATCAAGAATAAAACAGATTGTAAAAAATCTACTTAGTAATGCTTTTAAATTTACAGAAGATGGAAAAGTTGAGATAAAAGTAGAAGAGAGCAAAGAAGATATCTTTATATCTGTAATAGATGAAGGTATTGGAATAGGTGAGGATAAATTAAAAAATATTTTTGATAGATTTAAGCAAGCTGATGGAAGTACTACTAGAAAATATGGTGGAACTGGATTGGGGCTTGCAATTTCTAAAGAGTTGTCACATCTTTTAGGTGGAGATATCTCAGTAACTAGTAAAGTTGGTAAAGGAAGTACATTTAAAGTTACTTTACCTAAAAAAGTTGTAATCAAAAATGTTTCAGATGATAAAGTTGATATTTCAAGTGGAAATGATTCAAAAGTAAAAACAGATGAAATTGTATTTTTTGATATGGATGATAGTGATAAAATGGTTGAAGAAGAACAATCAAATTTTGAAAACTTACTAATAGTAAAAGGCGACCACGCAACGCTATTTTCTGTTATTGTTGCATTTAAAAAAGATGGTGTTGTAGTTGAACATAGTAATTCCATAGAAAGTGCACAAAAAATGCTTCAAAATAATACTTTTGATGCAGTGATATTTGATGAAGAAAATTGCAAAGGTATTGATATAGAAGGTTTTATCAAAACTGCAAATGAAAATAATATAGTATTAGTTTCTATTTCAAATGAGTGTATTATTGCTTCAGATATTTGTATTAAACGAGAAGAAGTTGATAATACTTTAGTAAAAAAAGTTACAAATTTAGTAAGAGAAAAAAAGAAAAATAGCTAAAAAAAGATGAGGTTTTTATGAACTCGCTGACAAGTTTTTTGGGAATATTATTATTTAAAAAAATATTTTTTATATATATTATTTTTGCTTTTATTATCACAGGTTTAGAGATAAACTCAAAATATAATTTGACAAAAGATAATCTAATTAGAGAGTTTTCAATAATTGAAAAGACTTCTTCAAAAGAGCTATCAAGAGGTGTTTTTAATTTTGATAGAACAAGAGTATCGAATATTGTAAATGAAATAGTAAATACAAATAATATAGTTGGAGTATCTATAAAACTTTTAGATAATGAAGTTGTATATCAAAAAGGATTATTATCAACAAAAGAAAAATCTTTTAAATCTTCATCTTTTGATGTGAAAAATAAAGTATTGTATGATGATGAATTGAACTCATATAACTATTTTTTGCAATCAAATAGTAAAAAAATTGCCAAAGTATCTTTATACTATGAAAAAAATATTGTTTTTAATCTTATCAAAAATGATTTAATAATAATAGGTGTTGCAACACTTGCAAAATTTATTGTGTTATTTTTCTTATTTATATATTTTATTTATCATATTATTACTTCACCTTTGAAAAAAATAATTGAAGCAACAAGACAGATGGATAACAAAAACAAGGCTTATGTTAATTTAGACAATACAAAAGATTATACAGAACTAAATGAATTAGCCGATAGTTTTAACTATATGTCAAAAAGAATATTTGAAGAGTTTACTAAAGTTAGTAAACTAAATGCAAAACTAAAAAAACAAAAAACTGATTTAGTAGAAGCAAATGAATACAAAAACTTTTTTTTAGCAAATATTAGTCATGAATTAAAAACACCACTTAATCCAATAGTTTTGATATCTTCTGTGATGTTAAAAAACAAAAACTCAGAATTTAGTGATAAAACAATTGAAGATTTAAAAATTATAAATAAATCATCAAAAGAGTTAAAAATACTTATTGATGATATTTTGGATTTAACTAAAATTGAAGCTGGAGATATTACTTTAAATTATGAGAATGTAAATATAAAAGAACTTTTTATCTCTTTAACTAATATTTTTAAACAATCAGCACAAAAAAAGAGTTTGGATTATGAAATAAGTCTAAACCTAAAAGATGATTATCAGATTTTAGATGCACGACGATTTAATCAAATATGTAGAAACTTGATAAATAATGCAATCAAATTCACAAATGAAGGCTTTGTTAAAGTAGAACTAATCGAAACACAAACACAATTAAAAGTAAATGTTATTGATTCTGGAATAGGAATAAAAAAAGAAAATATTAAAAAGATATTTACAAGTTTTAAACAACTAGATGCCTCAACAACTAGAAAATATGGTGGAACAGGATTAGGTCTTGCAATCTCTAAAGAATTAGCAAAATTACATGATGGTGATATTTTAGTAGAGAGTGTGGAAAATGAGGGAAGTTGCTTTAGTTTTATTTTTGATAAAAAAGATAAAAGCAATATTAGTTGTGTATTAAAAAAGCAAAAAAAAGATGATGTCAAAAATAAAGAAAATTTACAGATAAATAGTTCAGATAAAAAGGAAAATTATTGTAATATAAATACTATTATTATAAATAATGACCCATTGCTATTTTTTAAATTAGGTGTATTTCTAAAAAAAGATGAAGAGATAAAGTTAACTCAACTTGATACTTTGATAAAAGCAGAAGAGTTGATAAAAAAAGATACTTCAAGTAAATATATTTTGATTATAGAAGTAATGCCACAAAATAAAGAGTATTTAGAAAAGTTAAAATCTAATTATAGTATTAGCTTAATAGGAATAGGGCAAAGTAGTGATGATGTTTATGATTATATTATGAATAAACCAATTGAAAATGAGAATTTATTAACATTTATAAAAAAGAATTCATAAAGTAAATTATTAATTTGAATTTTTTAAATAACTAAAATGATATTTAAAGTTAAATAAACAATATATATCATCTAAAAGGATTGAACATGGAAAAATTTAGTATATTATTAGTAGATGATGTAGCCGAGAATATACACTCTTTAAAAATGATGATAGAAGATAGTTTTGATGTTAGAATTTTTAGTGCCTTAAGTGCTCAAGAGGGTATGGAAATTTTAATGAAAAATGAAATAAATCTTATTCTTACTGATGTTCAGATGCCAGAAATTGATGGTTTTGAGTTTGCTGAATATTTAAAAGGTATAGAAAAAACCAAAAATATTCCTTTGATTTTTATTACTGGTATTTATGATAAAGATGAGTATAAAAGAAAAGGTTATGATATTGGGGCAATTGAATATATTACAAAACCAATTGATGATGTATTACTTGATGCAAAACTAAAAGTTTATATTGATATATTTGAAAGAAGTAAAGAAAGACAAGATGAAATAGAACAAAAAAATGAGATTTTAATTCATCAAGCAAAAATGGCAACAATGGGTGAGATGATTGGTGTAATCGCTCATCAATTAAAACAACCACTAAATATCTTATCTTTATACTGTAATGATGTAAAAGATACATATAAACTTGGGGAAATTGATGATGCTTTTATAGATGATTTCTCAAAAAATACAAAAGAGAATATTGAGTTTATGAGTAAGACAATTGATGGCTTTAGAGATTTTTTCAATCCTAAAAAATCTAAGAAAATCTTTCAAATAAAAAAAGTTATTGATAACTCAGTAAAACTTTTACATAAGCAATTAGAATCAAATAAAGTTGAGTTAACAATAGATGTAAATGATGAGCAAGTTTATGGAGTTGATTCTGAGTTAGAACAAGTTGTTTTAAATCTTATCACAAATGCACAAGATGCATTTATTGAAAGAAAAGTAGAAGATAGAAAGATAAACATAAGTTCAGGTTCTCATAAAAACTATACTATTTTAGTTGTTGAAGATAGTGCAGGGGGAATTAAAGAAGATAACTTAGATAAAATCTTTGACCCTTATTTTACTACAAAAGAGACAGGAACAGGAACAGGTCTTTATATGGTAAAACTAGTTGTAAGAACTAGTTTTGGAGGAGAATTGAAACTTGAAAATAGTTCTATTGGGGCAAAATTTATACTAATTTTACCTAACCAATCACTAACTAAGTAGGGCTTTTGGGTCAAACTCTCTTAGTTGAGATTCTCTATGTTTTATCACATCATTTAAATCTTCAATTCTTTTATTTTTAACTTCAATTGTTTCTTGTTTTTTCTCAATATCTACTTTTTTAGAAAGAATATCTTCTTCTAAATGGTGTATTTTTTCCAAAAGAAGTTCTTTTTCTTTTTTTGTTTTATTCATAGCTTCTTTATAATCTTCAATCTGTTTATTTTTGATTTTTAAGATGCCTTCTTGTTTTTCGTCAAGATTTAATTTTTCATTTTCATAATGTTTTATTTGTTGAAGTTTAGCTTGATTTCTTTTCTTTTCAAGTTCTAACTCATTTTTCAACATTGGAAGTATGTTTTCATATTTAGAAAGTTTTAGTCTTGTCTCTTCTAACTCTTTTTTAGTTTTTGCAAGAAGTTCTTTATGCTCTTGAATATTTTTAATAACTTTCTTTTTAAACTCTCTTTTTTCAATATTTTCATCAGTTGATAAAAATCCAATATTAATAAATAAGTTTTGTTCGTTTTCTATAATTTCAAAGATATTATTATTTGTATAAAAAGGTTCATTTTTACTATTTGAAAATTTTAATTCTCCTTTGAACTCTTTTTTCTCACTTATTGATTTAAATATATTTTCAATCATCTCTTTTGAAATATCTTTATGAATTAAATCTTTTATATTTGTATTTAATATCTCTTCTTCTTGTTTATCTAATGCCTCAATCATTGCAGAGTTTACAAACTTGATATTACCTTCTGCATCAAATTTTGATACAACTGCTATATTATCAATAGCTTTTAAATATTGTTCTAACTCTTGATTTTTTAGAGTTAGCATTCTTTCATAATATTTTTTTTGACAAACCTCTTGAGATTTTAAAATCACATCTTCTGTATCAATAGGTTTTAAAATATAGTGATTAGCTTTTAATTCAATTGCTCTTAATAAGTTTTCAGATTCAGATCTTGCAGTTGTAAAGATAAAAGGAACTTCCTCATCAAGCTCTCTTATTTGTTCTAACATCTCAATACCACTCATCTTTGGCATGTTGATATCACTTAAAACTAAATCTACTGGAGTCTTTGCCAAGTGTAGTTTTTGAAATTGTAAATAACCTTCCATTCCATTTGGTGCAAGATAAACCGTTTTAAAAAGTCTAGTTAAAGTTTTAGCTAGTTTTTCCCTTGCTAAGTCTTCATCTTCAACGTATAAAATTGTCAATTTTTTCAAAAACTCTTTATTTATCATATGAACTCTTTTTATTAATGTACTAAAATTTTATCATAAAACTACAAAAGTTCTTTTAAATCTTCAAATTTATTTATAAAATGTTTTGCTTTGTCAAAATTGTGAGATTTTGTAAACTCATTTTTTACAATAATACAATCAATATTAGCTCTAAATGCAGAATCTAAACCTCTTTGACTATCTTCAACTACAACTGCTTCACTAGGTTTTGCATTGAATTTTTTTAGTCCAGCTAAGTATGGGTCTGGATATGGTTTCGCTCTTTCATAATCTTCAACACACAATACAAACTCCATAAAATCAACTATTCCTCTATTTTTATGGATTAACTCAAAATCAACTCTTCGTGCAGTTGTTATTATTCCCATCTTATATTTTTTACTTAACTCTTTTAGTGTATTTTTGACACCGTTTATTTCAATGTCTTTTGTTTGTAAAAAGTGTTGATATAGTTCATCTCTTTTCTCTCTTAACTTATCAACTTCTTCTATACTATAACCTTTATTTAAAGCAAGTTCCCAAGCTGTTCCACCTCTTATCATAATCTTTTGATAAACATCAAATTCTAAATCTATATTTATAGTTTTTAATATGTCTTTATTTGCTTGGTAATACCATAACTCAGTTTCAACTAAAACACCGTCATTATCAAATAGTATATATTTTTTCATTATTATTAGCTCTTATTTATTAATTTATTAAGTTAATTTATATCAAGTATTAACTTTACAAATAATTTAAAGTTAATTGTATTTATTAGAATTAAAAAAATGTTTTATTTTATTTATGATTTTTTTTGCAGCAGAAATTATTTTATAACTATTTCAAGTTATATGTTAAATAGAAAAAATATGTTTTAAATAGCTATATTAGAAACAATCTGTTTTGCAAACAATAGGGCTTAGATTTGCTGTATGAATTGTCATGTCTTTTTCCAAAGCTTTTTTCAAAGAGAAGTTTCCATTTTCTTCTTTATCTATATTTTTAATAAGAGCATTATAAATATCATCATTTATATCTAAAAATGATAATTTATTTGAAACATCAAGTTCACAATTTGTGATAGTTATGTTCATATTCTTTATTATTTCTTGCATATCTTTAGGGTTCATTCCTATAAGTTTTGCAACTCTAAAAGCTTTCAAACAAGATAATTTTCCATCTTCGTCTAAATTTGTCATTAATAATTCAGTTTGAATATTATCTAATCTCTTCATTATTTAATCCTTAGTAATTATGAATAATCATTCACCTAATTATATACAAAAAAGTATTATTTTTTATATATTTTTATTATTTTTGATAAAAATTATTAAAAATGTTTACTTTCTTAACATTCCTATAATTTTTAAAATTAATATTCTTATTTTTGTTAAAATAAAAGGAGAAGAAAAGATTCTTCTCCAAAAAAGACATTTTTTTATTTAACAAGGAGAGAATATACTAAAAAATAATAGTATATGTGAGATTTAATTATATAAGTTAATAGTTAATAGAATTATAACGGGATATTAATATTTTATTAATATTTATTCCCACTTAGCTTTTACAGGTTTATAATTAAGAATTCGTTTACATATTTCATCTGGGTCATCTGAAATAATAAGCATATCGATAAATCGCTTATCAATAAAGTTTTCATTTACGCATGTATTTAAAAAATTTACCAAATTATCATAATATCCATTTACATTATAAAATGCACATGGTTTTTTATGGTATCCAATTTGGGCATTTGATATTACTTCGAATATCTCTTCAAAAGTTCCATAACCACCAGGCATTGCAATAAAAGCATCACTTAGCTCTTCCATTAAAGCTTTTCTTTCTCTTATTGTATTTACTTTGTAAAGTTCATTTAGCTTTTCGTTTGCAAGCTCTTTTTTTATTAAATCATATGTGATTACGCCAGTAACTTGAAGATTGTTTTCAATAGCTTGATTTGATATTGTTCCCATAAGACCAGAGACACTTCCTCCATAAACTAAGGAGAAAGAGTACTGTTTAAAAGTATTTATTAATTGTAATGCTTTTTGTTCGTATATTTCATTTGAACCTTTTTTTGAACCACAATAAATAGCAACTTTCAATTTTTGTCCTTTTATATTTTTGAAAATGGTCTAAATAAAATTAATAATCTTGGCAATAATAAAATTGCAGATAATAAAATAGTAGCCATAACTACAACTGTTAATAGACCAAAATAGATAGTTGGAATTAAATTAGATAATACTAATATTGAAAAACCAACCATTACTGCAACAGATGTATAAACCATAGCAAAACCAATTGTTCTGTGAGATCTTATCATTGCATTTTCATAGTTGTGGTCTTTTTTGAACTCTTCTTTAAATCTATGAATATAGTGAATTGTATCATCAACTCCAATACCAATAGAAATAGCCGCAATTGTAATAGTCATAATATCAAGAGGAATTCCTGACCATCCCATTATTCCAAAAACAATAGAGATAGGTACAATATTTGCTAAAATTGCAATCGTTGCTAAAATAAATGATCTAAAAAGAATTAAGAACATAATAAATAAAGATAATATAACAAATCCTAAAGTTCTTACTTGTGAATCAAATAATGATTGAAGCATATTGTTATATAAAACCATAAGATTTGATAATCTAATTTCAACATTATCATCACCTACAATTTTTGTTAAATCACTTTTTATTTTTTTTAGTAATTCATCTCTTCTTAGGTTTTTATCTGAATCCACAATTCTCATAGTGATTCTTGCTTGATTTTTATCTATATCAATATATGGGTCAAGTATTATTCTTTTATACTCTTGCGGAAGTTTTTTATAAAGTAGGGCAAGTTTAAATGAGTCTAAATCTTTTCCTTCATTTAGTATCTTTCCAACTTTTAACATTGTTGCTAATGATTGAACTTTACCAATAGAGTTAGTATTTTCTAAATAGTTATGAACTTTACTAATTATATTCATTTTGTAGCTAGTAAACCAATATTGTGCATCGTTACTACTTGTATTAAACTCATCTTCAAAAGATGAGAACATATCATCAGAATTGTTAGTTTCAACTTTTTTAGTTTTATTATCTTTATCTTTTACATCGAAGTTAATAATCACATCTAAAGGAGTTGTTCCACCTAATTTTTGGTCAATTATTTTCATACTTTTATAAATCTCAGTATTCTCTTTAAAGTATGAGATAAAACTATTTTCAACTAAAAGTTTTGAAGCTCCAGTAAGTGAAAAAACAATTAAAATAACACTACCAATTAATATTAAGTTACCTTTGTTTTTTACTATATTTATAGCTGCTTCAATAAAGTGAAGATTGTTTTCAAAACTTTTGTTTGGTTTTGATTTTTTTAATAAAATCAAAATAGCAGGAAACACTAAAAATGAAATAATTAGTGATATTGCAATACCTGTACTCATCATCCAACCAAGATTTATAACAGGTTGAATATTAGATAATAGTAATGAACCAAATCCAGCAATTGTAGTTATAATTGCAAAAAATGATGGATTTAATTTTGATAACATAGTATTTAGTACAAGTCTACTTTGAGAAGAGTTTGTATATCTTGCACTTAGTTCTCTATACCTTACTATTAAGTGTAATACAATAGATATAGTTATTATTAGTTGTAGCGATATAAAGTTTGAAGATATAACTGTAACTTCCCAGTTGAAAAATCCAAGTAATCCACTTGTTGCAATTACAGATAATGTACAGATTAAAACAGATAATAAAACCCATTTTGCTTCTCTGAAGATTATCCATAAAATTGCTATCAAAAGAAGTATCAGTGTTGAACCATAAATAACTAAATCATTTTTTACAAAAGAGATAATATCAGTTGCAATCATATTAACTCCACCTAAAAATAGAGTTCCTTTATTTTCATACTTTTTGATTACATCTCTTACATTTTGGATATATTTATTATTTAGCTCTCTTTGATTATCTCTATACTGTTTAAACTCTTTACTAACTTTTTCATATTCTAATAACTCTTCTTTTGAAGCAGTTTCACTGTTTTTCTTTTTTAGTAAAGCATTTCTTTTCTCAACCAATGTAAAAAAACGATTCTCTCTTTTTAGATTAATAACAATAGCAGTAGTTTTAAAATCATGACTAACTAAACTATTTTTGTATAAAGGAGAAGTTAAAAACTCTTTTTTTACTAACTGTTTATTTAAATCTTTACTATTTTGTATTGTTTTTACATTATCTACAAGTTCAGAAATAGGTCTTACAGGAGATTGAAGTAGTGGTACATTTAAAACTGACGTAATACTATCAGTCTCTTTTAGTTTTAATAAATCATCGCTAATATTTTTGATTGTATTTAAGCTATCTTCTGAAAGTAAGTCTTCTTTAGGAGTAAAAGTTACTACTAGCATATCTTGAGTTTCATAATTTTTTGAAACTTCTCTTGCAAAGGCTAAGTCTTTGTCATTTTCTAATAGTAATGTTTCAGATGATGCATCTATTTCTAGTTTCGTTGCATAGTAACCTAAAAAAGAGATTAGTACTAAAACTAGTAGGATAACTTTTTTAGGATTTTGAAATAGAAATTTTGAATAAAAGTTCTTTATCATGCTTTAAGATTTTTTTCTTTTAGGTATTTAATTAAATCATCAATTGTTTTTTCTTTTAAGTATTCATCAAATTGTTTTCTATATGTTTGAATTATACTTACTCCTAAAATATTAACATCATAAACGTACCATTGGTTATTTTTTCTATTTTCATAAAATTTATAATCAATTGGATAGTTCTCTTTTTTACCAACTAAAATTGTATTTAAAATTAATCTTGATTTGTTTTCTTTCAAATTTGCAATTTTGATTTTTTGGTCATTGTAAAGTTCTAATTTATCAATATATGACTCTTTTAATCTTTTGATAAATACATTTGAGAACTCTTCTCTTTGCTCATTTGAGATTGTTTTCCAAGCTCTTCCTAATGCAAGCATAGACATAATATTATAATCAAAAGATTTATCTAAAATTGTAATAATCTTTTCGCTTTTATCTTTTTTTGTAATATTTGTATCTTTAAGTATATTTAGTACTTGATGAATATTATCGCTCATTTGTTTTTGGATATTTTCTTTTTCAAAAGCAAATAGCGAAGTCATTAAACATGCTATTAAAAATAGTTTTTTAAACATATATTATTCCTTTATTTGTTCTTCTCTTCTTTTATTGTAAAAATCTTTTAAATATGGATATAAATCAATTGCATCTTTTCTTAATTTATCATATACAGGATAAGTATAAGAAGTTGAATTTACAGTTTTAAATGTTTTTAATCCAATTGACTTGTCTGTTGAATCTGTTAAATAAAATGATTTATCTTCAGGTTTTAATGGGCTTGCATACTCATCTACAAATAGTGAGAATGTATCTCTTAAATTTGATGGTCCTAATATCGGTAATACAATATGAAAACCTTCTCCAACTCCCCAATATCCTAAAGTTTGACCGAAATCTTCATCATGATATCTTAAGTTAAAGTTATTCTCTTCAGCAACATTTATTAATCCTGCAATACCAAAAGTTGTATTTAGTACAAATAACTGTAACTCTTCCCATGAGTTTTTAAATTTAAGTTGTAAAAGATTATTTATAAATCTAATAGGAAAACCTAAATTTGTAAAAAAATTTGAAACACCTTTTCTTGCTGTTGAAGGTACTACGTCCTTATATGTTTTTATGACTGGTCTTGATACATATACATAAAATCCGTCATTAAAGCTTGTCATAACCCTGTTATAACCACTTAAAGGATCAAAGTCATCTTCATAGCTATCTTGAAACTCATTTGATATATCATCAAATTGATTAATAGCAACATCATCTTTATTACTATTTTCAAAATTTTGTGCATTACATGCATAAAAAAATGATAAAAATAAAAATAAAATTGTGATTTTTCTCAATTTTTTTCCTTGTTTCATATGTTGTGTATATATATTATATAGTAAATTTATAAAAAAAATAGTTAAACTAAAAATTTATAAAATTCTTTATAATTCGTTTAAGATTTTGATAAGTTGTAAAGGGTCTACTTGAATAGAGTTTACTCTTGTACTAAAGTGTAAATGAGGTCCAGTTACTCTTCCTGTTTTTCCACTTAAAGCTATTACTTCACCTCGTTTTACTTTTTGATTAGGTTTCACTAGAAATTTACTTAGATGATAATAACAAGTATAAACACCTTGTCCATGGTTAATAATTATTGAATTTCCAGCATAAAATCTATTTTTTGTAAGTACAACTACACCATCATTGGCTGCAACAATTTTTGTTCCTACTTTTGCTTTAAAATCAGTACCACTGTGATAACCTTTTAAAGTATTATTATAAACTCTTTTTGTCCCAAAATCACTAGTGATTGATGTATTTAGTGGAAGTATAAATTTTTTATTCCATAATCTTTTATTTGTAAAAGTATTATAAATATCCATAGCTTCTTTATACTCTTTTTGTGTTCTATCTTTTGATTTAGTATTTAAAGTAACTTTTGAACTTTTTACTTTTATTACTTCACTTTTATAATCACCTTCTTTTATATTTAAATAAATTGATTCAAAATCTTTTTTATTATCTTTTATATATGAAACAATAACTTTGATTTTTTTATTCATATCATAATATGAAGCTGGAACTAAAGCATAATAACTATTATTTTTATTAGGTAGTTTATAAAAATTAATATTTATTTTTTTATCTAAAATTGTTAGTTTTGGTTCTTTTATATCTTTTGCATTTAGATATAAAATAGCTGTTTGTGCGTTGTTTATTGTATTCTTATTAAAATATAAATCTATTTTACTTGCAAATAAACTTGTCATTAAAAGAATATAAAAAATGATTATTTTTTTTAACATAATATTTATTTTCCTAAAAAGATAAAGTAGTATATTGATTATAACTAAAAAGTGATTATTCATAATTTAAGTGATTATTTACCTATGAATTGTTTTTTAATAATTACATATTTATTACAAAATTGGTATAATCCCCAAAAAAATAAATTGGAGTACTTTATGGGTAGAGCCTTTGAATATAGAAAAGCGGCTAAGATGAAAAGATGGGGGAATATGTCTAGAGTTTTCCCAAAACTAGCAAAAGCAATTGAAATAGCAGCAAAAGCAGGTGGTGGTGATCCAGATATGAACCCTGCATTAAGAACAGCTATTATTAATGCAAAAGCACAAAACTTACCAAAAACTAATATTGAAGCAGCTATTAAAAGAGCAACAGGAAAAGATGCAAAAAACTATACAGATGTTAATTTTGAGGGTAAAGGTCCTCATGGTGTTTTAATTTTTGTTGAATGTGCAACAGATAATAATACTAGAACAGTAGCAAATATAAAAATGTATTTTAATAAAAATGGTGGGCAAGTAGTTCCTACTGGTTCTTTAGAGTTCATGTTTGATAGAAAAGCAATTTTCGAATTTGATAAAACAGAAGAAATGGATTTAGAAGAGTTAGAATTAGAACTTATTGATTCTGGATTAGAAGAGTTAGAAGAGGATGAAGGTCTTTGTATTGCAATAGCAGATTTTACTGATTTTGGTAATATGAATACTAAATTTGAAGAGCTTGGTATTGAGCTTAAAAAAGCTGAGTTAAAAAGAATTTCAAATAATCCACACGAATATACAGAAGAAGAACAAGAAGAGATTGGAAAGTTATTAGAAAAACTTGAAGATGATGATGACGTTCAAGCTGTATTTACTAATATCGCTTAATTAAAAAGGGAAACTTTTCCCTTTTTAATGTAATCTATTTCCTAAGTTTTTATTCTTTATCAAATTACTAAAATTTTCAACTTTTTTATCTTCTATTTGTTTTATAACTCTTCTTATATTTTCAATTCTTGTTGATGAGTTTGGGTGTGTTGAGAAGAATTCATATCCCTCTTTTTTACCATCACTCATATTTTGCCAAAATTTTAATGCTTCATGAATATTATATCCAGCTTCATTCATTAGATGAATTCCTATTTCATCTGCTTCACTCTCTTGCATTCTTCCATAAGGTAAAAGTACTCCATATTGGCTACCTAATCCAAAAGCAATATTAAATGCTTTATCATATTGAGGAATTTGTGTACCAACTACAATATTTCCTACAACTTGAACTCCTTGAGCTACAAGATTTGTACTTATTCTTTCAGCTCCATGTCTAGCAAGTGCATGGGCAATTTCGTGTGAAATAACAGTTGCAAGTTGGTCATCATTTCTAGCAACTTTTAAAATTCCAGTGTAAACAACGACTTTTCCACCTGGTAAACAAAATGCATTTTTTTCTTTATTTTCTACTAAATTAAATTCCCATTTATAATCTTTATTTACAACTTTTGCAATAGCTTTTCCAACTTCTCGTACTCTTCGTGCATCATTTGTATTTTTTATTACTTTTGATTCTTTTAGAGTTTTTTCATATGATTGCTCCCCTAAAGCTAACTCCTCTTCTTGAGAAATTAAAATCATTTGACTTCGATTTGTATATGGAGCTTTGTTTGTACAACCTGTATAAAATAAAATCAAAAGTAGAACTACTAAAAAGCTTTTTGTTTTATTTATCATCTTTTCCCTTTTTTTTGATTGTTTTATTATATCAAAACTTATTTTATTAATTTATGTAGAAATTAAGATTATTATCAATTATTTTTTAATAATATTTTAATACTAAAAATAACTAAATTAAAAGGAAAGTAATGAAAAGAGTTTTATTTTCATTTGTTTTATTAACTTGTCTGTTTTTTACAAATAGTTTTGCATCAGAGTGGATTACAGGTACGTACATTAATCAAGATAAAAATGGAGTGTTTAAAGAAATAGTTTTTTGTGAAGATGGTAAAGCTTTTCCAGGTGCTGGGCATAGAACATATAAAGTTATACAAAAAAATAATGAAAAATATATTGTTTTAAATTCTAGTGGTACTTTTACATTTAAACTTTCAAAAGATAAAAAACAGTTAATTGCCGCAGATAACTTCACAAAAAGTTGGGCAACAAAAAGTAGTTTGGTATTAGACTCTAGTAGAAAAGATACTTGTAATTGGTAAAAGAAAAGCTTTTTAGCTTTTCTTTATACTTTAATGATATATACACCTTCAAAATTAACACAAACTTTTCCATCTTCTATTATTTGTGATTTTATTCTAAGTGATGAACTTTTTTTATTTTGAAGTTTCTTTTTAAATAAATCAATTTGTTCTTGTGAAGGTAAAGTAGTTTCACAATAAAAATCCTTTGTAACAGGAGCTTTGTATGAAGTATCACTTTTTATAATAGCAATCATACTATCTTTATATCCAAGTTTTATTGTATTTAAATAGCAAGCACACCATGCAGAAATAGTAACTAAAGTACTTAAACTTCCTGCAAAACCAGTATTTTTATCATTTTTATTTTTTTCAAAACTTGCAGAACTAATTAGACTTTTTTCATCTATTTTATCAAGTTTTATTTGCATAAATTCAGTAAGTGGAATCTCTTTGTATAATTTTTCTTCTAACTCTTTTAAATTCAATATTAAACCTTTACTTATCTAATAAAAATTGTTCTATTTTTTCAAAAACTATTTTTGTATTTTTACCTTTTATAATTACATGTTCATCTAGTTCAAAAATTGCCAATTTTTTATTTTTAGATTTTATTTTATCGTGTATTTCATATGCTGAACTCATATTTACAACAGGGTCATTTTTAGCTTGAATAATTAATATTTTTCTATTTATTTTCTCAAGATTTTGTTTTGTTACTTTCATTAACTCTTTTAATTGTAGTATTGCTTTTATATAAAATTTGTCATAGTTTATTTTTGGATATCTTGCTTTATTTTCAACATACTCTTTTTTTAAACTATGTGCATTAAATGAACTTACAATATCATTCCAAAAATCAATAGCAGGCAAGACAGTTTTTATTCTAATATCATTTAGATTTAATGCTGCATTTATACAAACAATTGATTTTAGTTTTGGCAAATATTTTTTTGAGCTAAGTAATGCAAGTAATCCTCCAGTTGAAAAACCAACAACATCAATCTCTTCATACTTCAAGCTAGCAATAGTTACACTTCTTGAAACACTATTATACCAATCTTTATATGATGTATCTTTTAAATCTTCAGGAACAGTTCCATGTCCTTTTAATCTAATTGCATATACATTAAACTTACAATTATTTAAATATACAGCTAACTCTTCAACTTCTTTAGGAGCAGATGAAAACCCATGAATAAGTAAAATACATTTTTTTGAGGAATTATCTTTTAATAAATAGGGTGTTCCTATATCTTTAGGTTTTATATTAGAGTTAGAAGAAAATTTGTAATAATCTGATTCAAACTCATTTTTTTCCTTTTCTTGCAATATATGAAGAAGCTCTTCATCAATTTGTTCGTGAGTTAATTCTACTTTTTGTTTTACTATTTCATTCATTTTATCAATAATCAATACTTCATTTAATACAACTCTTAAAATATTTTTTAATCTAATTGTATCGTGTGTATGCATATTTAGTAAGATATCTCTATTTATAATATAATCATTTCTTGTTTGAGATATTATTTTATCTTTTATTGCAATTTTTAGTATCTCATCAAATATTGGATATTTTTCATATGAGATTAGATTTATGATGTCATTTTTTATATCATCTTCAAATAAAGTACAATCTTCTTTTACTCTTTTTGCAACTAGATATATAATTCTTTTGAAGTATAGTTTACATATTTTTTCTTCTTTTAAGTGGTATAAAATTAGTATAAAAATATGTTCAAATCTAATTGTCAAATTTTCATAAATTTTTTTCATAAATTTATGTGTAAGTTCATATCTTAGTTTCTCTACTATTGTATTGTGATTTAGTTCTAAGCCATAAGAATTTTTAAGCATTTTATGTAGTGAAATAGGTTTTAAAATTCTTATAATAATTTTTGAATTTAAAACGATATTACTCTCTATTTCTATCTCTTCTAAAAACTTTTCACTAATGTTATCAAACAATCTTTTTGTCATCTTTTGTAAAAAATTTTCACCTGTTCTTATTGGAGAGTAAGTTATATTTATTGGTACTATCATAGTTTCATTTGTTGCAATAGTATCATTTTCATTTATTAGATATTTTCTATTAAATTTATTTTTATTTTTTATATTATTGTTTATGTGTTCTTGTCTTAAAATTTCTGAGTACAGTGCAAAGAAAGCAGAACCTGTAAAAACTCTACTTTTATTGTCATTTATTTTTACAGTGTAGTGATTTTCTTCTTTTGTAATATCTTTTGCTTTAACCATTCTTCCTTCTGGAAAAATAAGCCAATCTTTTTTTGCTGTTAATAAATCAGATAATATTATATTATTTCTATTTGGATGAGATTTTGATAAAGCTCCAATATTTTGTAAAAAATTACCAAAATATGATTTCATCAATCCATCATCTGCTATAACACCCACTTTTTTATTTGTAATATCATATAAACAATAAGGCACAACAAGTGCCTCAATTCTTGTAAAATGATTTGCTACAAATATTTTTGGGTTATCTTTTGGAATATTTTCTATTCCATAGACTTTTATATTTGTTGATAAAATTTTTTCTAATAGATTTAATACATATCCACTAGAATCAATTAATAAATCTTTTTTAAACATGATAAAGCCTTTTATCTTTGTTTTTTATAAGCTTTATCATTAAAATAATCAACATTTATAACTTCCATTCTTTTTTCAAATAGAAGTTTTAATTTCTCATACTCTTCATTTGTAATTACTCCTTTATTGTGTGACTCTTCTACCATATTTAGAAAACTTGATTTTTTTACTGTTTCATGTTTTATTGCATATTTTATTCTTTCAAAAACTGCAATAGAATCTTTTTGTAAAATAAGTGCTTCTTGAAGCTTATATAAAATCTCATTTTCATCTTCTGGCATAAATAAGTTATCACATAGACTATTTACATTGTTTTCATCATCAAGTAAATCTATAATTTTTCTATTTAATCTATCTTTAGGTTTTGTTCCAATTGGATTTAACCTAATAAATAGACTTAAAAATTTTAGAATAGATATATTTTGTACAATATCTTCTTTTGCTTCTTGAATTTTATAAAATCCATATTCACAAATATATTCAACTAATACTTTATCTTCTTTTTTTGCACTATTTTCGTACTCTCTAATTGTTGATGTAATTAGATATAACCAAGATAAAATATCTGCTAATCTTGCACTAATATTCTCTTTTTTCTTTATATTTGCACCTAAAATTGCAAGGGTAATATTAGTTAATGATGCAAAAGATGCACTTGCCCAAATAAGTCTTTTTTTATAGTTTTTAAATTCACCTTTTGTTTTAATAAAAAGACCTCTTGTTACAAAGTATATAAATGATTTTACACTTAGACTAAGTGCAGATTTTATATGATTTGTTAGTGCATCATCTAATGAATCTATATCATTACTTTTTATTGCAATAACTTGTTTGTATAAGTATGGATGAGATTTAATCAATCCTTGTCCAAACTGCATTAGATTTCTAGTTAAGATATTTGCACCTTCAACAGTAATAGAAATAGGTATTGCAAAATAAGCATGAGCAAGTAAATTTTTTTCTCCTCTTATTATTGCAGCTCCTCCTAAAATATCCATACTGTCATTTATTATTTCTCTAAATTTTTCAGTGGCATGATATTTCATAACTGAGTTTATAACAGCTGGTTTAATATCAGAATCAATTGCATCTAAAGTATAGTTTCTAGAAGCATTTAGTAAGTATGTAAATGCAGCTATTTTTGCAACTTTTTCTTCTATTCCTTCAAATCTATTTATACTTAATCCAAATTGTTCTCTTAGTTGAGTATAAGAGTTTACAACTTTTAATGCAAGTTTACTTCCACCTAAACTAACACTAGGTAAAGATATTCCTCTTCCTATTGAAAGAGATTCAACTAGCATTTGCCAACCTTTTCCTATACCTTCTTTTCCTCCAATGATATTTTCAAAATCAATTATTACATCTTTACCAAATAAAGGTGAGTTTACAAAAGGAATTCCTAATGGGTCATGTCTATTTGAATTATCAACACCTTTTGTTTTAGAATCAATTAAAGCAAAAGTGATACCTAATTCATCTTCTTGTGAATATAGATGATTTGGATCTTTTAAAACAAATGCAAGACCTATTAATGTTGCAATATTTCCTAATGTTATATATCTTTTTTCAAAGTTTAGTTTGATTTTTAATTTTCCATCACTATCTTTAAATATTTCACCACTAGAAGTAATTGAAGTTGCATCACTTCCTGCATTTGGTTCAGTAAGTGCAAAACAAGGCACTTCTTGGCCTATTGCTAATCTTGGAAGATAGTAATCTTTTTGTTTTTGCGAACCATGTTTTAATATAAGTTCAGCAGGTCCTAATGAATTTGGTACCATAACTGTAATCGCTAAAACTTGTGAACGTGAAACAAGCTTTTCTATAATTTTAGAGTGAGCAGTTGCACTAAAGCCTAAACCTCCATACTCCTTTGGAATAATCATTCCAAAAAATTTGTTTGATTTTATGAAATCCCATGATTTTTCACTTAAATCTCTATTTTGGAAGATTTGCCAGTCACTCTCTATTTTACATAATTCATTAACTTCATTATCTAAGAAGCTTTGTTCTTCTTGTGTTAGTTTTATAGTTTTTTGATTTTTTACTCTATCAAAATCTACTTCACCTTTGAAAAAATCTTCTTCAATAAAGTTTGTTCCTGCTTCTAAAGCTTCTTGTTCTGTTTTTGAAATACTAGGAACTAAGTTTTTACTCTTTATAAAATTAAGTAAATTTTTTATAAAAAAGTGTTTTCTTACTTCAGAGTTTAGAACAACAATAGCCATTATGGCAAATACAACCCAAAAAGCAATACTCATATCAAAAAATACTAAAGAGTATATGCCAATGAACCCAAACCATAATATTGCCGGATATGCATAAAATGCAAAAATTAAAAGTATTAATATAAAAATTAGTGTTTCCATAATGACTCTCCTGTTTTAAAATCTAAGTTTTTTTGCTCTAGTTGTAAAAGTAAGTTACTAACTTCAAATCTTTTATCATATAAGTATTCAAATCTTTTTAACTCTTGTACAACTTTTTTTATTCCAATTAAATTTGCATATTTTAATATTCCACCTTTATAAGCAGGAAAACCAGTTCCTGCAACCATTGCAAAATCTAAAATATCAGCATCTTCAACAATATGTTCTTCTAGACATCTACTAGCTTCATTTATCATTATGAATATACATCTATTTCTTATCTCTTCTTCTGTAACAACTCTAATATCACTTGTGTAGTTATAAATTGATTTATTTTCTACTGTTTGTTTAGTTGTGTAATCATAAAAACCTTTTTTAGTTTTCACTCCAAAAAGTTTCTCTTCATATACTTTTGTTAGAAGATTTGAAATAGGCATTCTTTGACCATATGAATCATTTAATATTTTTGATACATGATGACCTATATCTATTCCTACATTATCTGCAAGAGTAAAAGGTCCCATTGGCATACCAAAATCTTTTAATACTCTATCAATTGTAGTAATATTACTTCCTTCTTCAAGTATAAATGCTGCTTCATTTAAATAAGGAAGAAAAATTCTATTTACTAAAAATCCAGCACAATCTCCTACAACAATAGGCATTTTGCCCATTTTTATAAGTGATTGTTTCATTTTGTTTATATTCTCTTTTGATGTTTTGCTATTAGGAATTATTTCAACTAAAGGCATTTTATTTACTGGATTAAAAAAGTGAATTCCCATAAAATTCTCTTTTCTTTGTAAATTTTTACTCAACTCTTCTATTGAAATTGAAGATGTATTTGAAGCAATTATTGCTTCTTCTTTCATACAACTTTCAAGTTTTTTAAATAGCTCTTCTTTTTGTTCTTTATTTTCAACAATTGCTTCAATTGCTAAATCTATATTTTTTAATCCATCAAAATTTTGTGTATAACTTAAACTGCTTAGTTTTAAATCAACTTGTGCTTGGGTCATTTTTCTTGATTTTAGAAAATATTCATAAAGTTTAGCAACATAACTTATTATATTTTGCGCTTTGTCTAAACTTCTTAGTTTTATTCTAGTTTGTTTTAGGTATTTTGAAAGTAACCAAATTATACCTTTTCCCATTACTCCATTACCAATAACTAAAGAAGTTGAAATTTCATTTGATGTTTTTTCATAATCTTTTTTTATCTTTTCACTTAAGAAAAAAAGTTCAATTAAGTATTTTGATTCTTTTGTTACTGCAAGTTGTGCAAAAGTTGAAGCTTCAACTTTTAGTCCATCTTGGAGATGTTTATCATATGTATCTTTTAAAACTTTTAAAGCTTTATATGGAGCAATAAAATCTTTATTTACTTTTTTTTCTAAATTTTTGTAAGCTTTATTGAAAATAATATTTCTTATAAGTGAAAATCTTTCAATTATGGGTTTAGTTTTTTGCTCTTTTTGTCTTGAATTTCTGATTTTTTGTACAAATTCATCTAATTTATATCTCTCTTGTCCTTCATCAAAATAATCATCAATAAGACTAATTTTATATGCTTTTTTAGAATCAATATTTTTTCCAGTAAGAATTAAATCCATTGCATTTATAAGTCCTATTACTTTAGGAGCTCTTTGTGTTCCTCCCAGTCCAGGAAAAAAACCTAATCTAATTTCTGGAAAAGCAAATTTAGTACTATTTGAAGTAGTTGCAACTCTATATTTGCAAGCTAAAGCTAACTCAAGTCCACCACCTATACAAGCACCATTTATATATGCAATTGTAGGAATATTTAAATTCTCAAGTTTATTAAGTATTGCATCACCTTTCATAAGTGCATTATAAACTTCATCTTCACTTTTAAAAGCTTTTATTTCATTTATATCTGCACCAGCAATAAAAATATTTTTTTTCAAACTTTTTATTATTAGTACTTCTATATCTCTATTTTTATTAATATCATCAAGAATTAAATCTAATTCATGTAATACTTCAAAAGATAGTTTATTTACTTTTTCATCTTTTAAATCAAAGTATAAAGTTGCAATACTTTTTTCTATTTTTAAATTTAAGTTCATACTACACCTCCAGTAAAAAAGATGCACCTTGTCCACCACCAACACAAAGTGTTGCTAGACCTGTTTTAAGGTTTCTTCTTTTTAACTCTTTTAATAAGTGTAAAACAATTCTTGTTCCACTCATACCAACTGGATGACCAAGTGCAATTGCTCCACCATTTACATTTAAAATATTAGGATTAATTTCTCCTAATACTTTTCCATCAAAATGTTGTTTTGCAAACTCCAAAGATTTAAATGCTTCTATATTTGCAATAACTTGTGAGGCAAACGCTTCATTTAGTTCTATTAAATCTATATCTTTTAAAGAAATATTACTCTTTGAAAATAGCTTTTGTGTAGCATAGATTGGACCTAGTCCCATTTTGTTTGGTTCTAAACCAACATAAGTATAATCTTTTACAAATCCTAATGGTTCTAAGTTAAGCTCTTTTGCTTTACTCTCTGTACAAACAATAAGCATGGCAGCACCATCTGAAACCTGAGAAGAGTTTCCTGCTGTTACTGTGCCATGTGAATCAAAAATAGGTCTTAATTTATTTAAGGCTTCTATTGTTTGTTCAAATCTTACTCCATCATCTTCAAATATTTGAGCACTTTTTGAAATAATAGGATGAATTTCCTCTTCAAATATTTTATTTTCAATGGCAAGTTTTGCTTTTTTATGTGAGTTAAGTGCATATTCATCTTGCCGTGTTCTTGATATATTAAATTCATTTGCTAAGTTTTCAGCAGTTTTACCCATTATTTGTCCAGATATAGGATCAGTTAATCCAGAAATAAGTCCAATAATTGGTTTCAAATCTTTTATTTTTAATTTTGTTAATAACTTTAGTTTTGAAGCCATACTTTTATTATTTGAAATTTGAGTTAAAAGATTTTTAAATTCAGTTGTATGAAGTAGGGGAATATTACTCATAGATTCTACTCCACCAACTAAGTATAAATCCCCTTGATTTGTATATATTTTTTCAATTGCACTTGAGATTGATTGCATACCTGATGCACAATTTCTATGTACAGTATATGCAGGAGTTTTTATATTAAAGCCTGCTTTTATAGCAATTACTCTTGCAATATTTGCAGCATGAGTTGGTTGTGCAACATTTCCTATTATTACTTCATCAAATCTATCATAATCTATATTGTTTCTTAAAACTAACTCTTTTGCAATGATACTTCCTAGTTCATCCGCTTGTATATTGTTTAGTTTTCCATAAGCTTTTGCTATTGGACTTCTTAGTCCATCTACAATTACAATTTTCTCTTTCATGGTGAACTCCTAATACATTTTATTTATTACATCTTCATACTTCTTTTCTATATTTACTTTGCTAATTTTCATTGAAGGAGTTAATTCTCCTGTTTGTATTGATATCTCATTTGTTAATATTTTGTACTTAACAACTTTTTGAGCTTTATCCAATTTTTTATTTACTTTTTGAATAGTTTTATCTATTGATTTTACTATGTAGTCTTGATTATAAAACTCCTCAATTGAAAGCTTTTTATTTGATTGATTATAAAAATCTTTATTAATAAAAATCAAGCAAGTTACATATTTTCTATTATTTGCAATTATTGTTGCAAACTCTATAAATCTATTTTTTGTAATTGCTTGTTCAATTTTTAAAGTTGGTACATATTCTCCTGTTGAAGTTTTTACTATATCTTTTAGTCTGCTCTCAACAAAAATATAACCCTCTTCATCAATTCTACCCACATCACCAGTATGAAGCCAACCATTAATAATTGTCTTTTTAGTTAGTTTATCTTGGTTTCTATAACCTTTCATCAATGCTTTTCCTCTTGCTAGAATCTCTTTTTCTTCAGAGAGTTTTACTTCTACACTAGGTAAAGCTTTTCCACAACTTCCTATCCTACTAAATTTTGGTGTATTTGTACAGATAACCGGTGAAAATTCTGTTAAACCATAACCTTGATACAAAGGAATCTTTATATTTATGAAAAATCTATAAATATCTTTATCAAGTGCAGCACCTCCACAAACTAACTGTTTTATTTGTGAACCAAAAATCTCTCTAAATTTACTATAAACTAATTTGTCAAAGATTTTATATATTAGACCTTTGTTGTTAAAAAATGTTGCATACTTAAAAGCTAAAACTCCAAGAAGTCTTAGAAATAGTGGTTTTGAAGAGATGTTTTCTTGTATTTTATTATATATCTTTTCTAAAAGTCTTGGTACTACTGTCATAGTTGTAGGTTTAACTAACTTTAAAAGGTTACTTGTGTTTTCTATCTCATCAACAAAATATATACTCATTCCTTTACTCATATAATAACTCATTACTGTTCTTTCAAATATATGAGCTAAAGGAAGAAGAGAAAGAGCAATTTCTGTTTCATCTAAATAAAAAACTTCATTTATATCTTTTAGTTGTGAAATAATATTTTCATTTGTTAGTTCAACTCCTTTTGGAGTTCCTGTATTTCCACTTGTATAAATTACAGAAAAAATATCACTTTGTTTTGTATGCGTATCACTAAAGTAATCCTGTTCTATTTGGTTATAAATTCTTTCACCTAATACAAATAAAGAATCTAAGCTATGAGTGTTTTTTCTATTTATGTAGAAATTGTGAGTAATATAAGTTACCTCTTTTTTTATCTCTTTAATTCTTTTAGAGCTATCAATAAATACAAAATTAATATTTGAATCTTCTATTTCAAACTCTAAATTCTTTGTAGAGATATTATCAAAGATAGGAACACTAATAGCATCTAATAGATGAATCGCAAAATCAAATATAAGCCAAAAAGGTGAGGGTTTTGCAAATATAGCTATATTATCATCTTTTTTTATACCAATGTGATTTAGAGCTAAAGCTAAATATTTTACTCTTAATTCAAACTCTTTTGTAGAGATATGTACATATTTGTCATTTTCTAAATAGTTTAGAAAAGTGGGGTTTTCATAGTTATTAACTATATGTAA
The DNA here is from genome assembly GCF_004116725.1 of Arcobacter sp. CECT 8986. Taxonomy (NCBI): domain Bacteria; kingdom Pseudomonadati; phylum Campylobacterota; class Epsilonproteobacteria; order Campylobacterales; family Arcobacteraceae; genus Arcobacter; species Arcobacter sp. CECT 8986. The sequence goes on from NZ_PDKG01000002.1 coordinate 265,233, forward strand.
AAATAGTTCATTATATGTTTTGAAGTTGTAAGAAATCATATTGAACCCCTTTTTTTAATATAATATGAAATAATTGTAACATTTAAATTGAAATAAATTCCAAAAAATTAATTTAAATTTATACTTTAAAGAAAAAATAATTATTAACTTCGAATTTAAACTATTTACGCTAATCTAAATTTTTTTTATAAGAAAAAATTAACAATGTACAATAATTGTACATTTGGTACTTTTTAAAAATAAATTGATTTTATAAAACCTTAGTTCAAGATAAAAAAAAATATTTAATAAAGCATTTAAAATAGTCTAAAATACGATTTATGATAAAAATTAGACATCTTATGTACTTTTTTTGTAACTTTTTTTTACATAAGTACAAACTTGTACATAATTTTACAAAAATTGTACATTATGTAAAGGTAACATTATGTTATACTAAAAGTACAAATCAATTAGGAGATATTAATGAGTTTAATTGCTGAATACAAAGCACACACAGAAGAAAGACTTAAAGAGGGAAATCTTCCTCCATTACCTCTTACTGCTGAACAAACTACTCAATTAGTAGAATTATTAAAAGCAAATCCAGTTGAAGAAGCAGAATATTTATTAGAATTATTTAAAAATAGAATCAACCCAGGTGTTGATGACGCTGCATACGTAAAAGCTGCTTTTTTAAACGACGTAGTACAAGGTAATATATCATGTGCTGTAATATCAAAGCTTGAAGCTATTGATATTTTAGGTAAGATGATGGGTGGATTTAATGTTTCTCCACTTATTGAAGCATTAAAAATTGATGAGGTAGCAGAAGCTGCAGCAACTCAATTAAAAAATACTATCTTAGTTTATGATGCATTTAATGATGTTAAAGATTTAATGGATTCTGGAAATGCGAAAGCAAAAGAAGTTATTGAATCTTGGGCAAATGCAGAATGGTTTACAAATAAACCTGAATTACAAAAAGAAATCAAATTAACTGTTTATAAAATTCCTGGTGAAACAAATACAGATGATTTATCTCCTGCAACTGTTGCATTTACAAGATCTGATATTCCTTTACATGCAACTGCAATGTTACAATCAAGAATGGAAAATCCACTTGAAACAATGGAAGAATTAAAGAAAAAAGGAAATCCTTTAGCATACGTTGGTGATGTTGTTGGTACTGGTTCTTCTAGAAAATCAGGTATTAACTCAGTTCAATGGCATATGGGTAGAGATATTCCAGGTGTTCCAAATAAAAGAACTGGTGGTGTTGTAATTGGTTCAATTATTGCTCCAATTTTCTTCAATACAGCAGAAGATTCTGGTTGTTTACCAATTGAAGCTCCAGTTGATGAATTAGAAACTGGTGATGAAATTGTTGTAAAACCTTATGATGGTGTAATTGAAAAAGATGGTAAAGTTGTTTCTGAATTTACTCTTGTTCCAAATACATTAACAGATGAGATGAGAGCAGGTGGAAGAATTCCATTAATCGTTGGTAAAGGATTAACTGCTAAAGCTAGAGAAGTTCTTGGATTAGGTGCAACTGATATGTTCTTAGCTCCTAAACAACCATCTGATAATGGTAAAGGATATACTCAAGCACAAAAAATGGTAGGTAAAGCTTGTGGTGTTGAAGGTATCAAACCTGGAATGTATGTTGAGCCAATCGCAACTACTGTAGGTTCTCAAGATACAACTGGACCAATGACAAGAGATGAGATTAAAGAACTTGCAGCATTATCTTTTGGTGCTGATATGTTTATGCAATCATTTTGTCATACAGCAGCATATCCAAAACCATCAGATATTACATTAAGACATACATTACCAGATTTCATTAACTCAAGAGGTGGTGTTACACTTAAGCCAGGTGATGGTGTTATTCACTCATGGTTAAATAGATTATGTTTACCAGATACTGTTGGTACTGGTGGAGATTCACATACTAGATTCCCAATTGGTATTTCATTCCCTGCTGGTTCTGGTCTTGTTGCATTCGCAGGTGTTACTGGTATGATGCCATTAACTATGCCAGAATCTGTACTTGTTAAATTTAAAGGTGAAATGCAACCAGGTATTACACTAAGAGATTTAGTAAATGCTATTCCTTACCAAGCAATCAAAGATGGTTTATTAACTGTTGAGAAAAAAGGTAAGAAAAATATTTTTGCTGGTAAAATTATTGAGATTCAAGGATTACCTGATCTTAAAGTTGAGCAAGCATTTGAATTATCTGATGCATCAGCAGAAAGAAGTGCAGCAGCTTGTTCTGTTCAATTAGATAAAGAACCAATTATTGAATACTTATCTTCAAACATTGCATTAATTGAAAAAATGATTGAAGAAGGTTATGAAGATGCAAGAACTCTTCAAAGAAGAGCTGATAAAATGAAAGAATGGATTGCTAATCCAGAATTATTACAACCAGATGCAAATGCAGAATACTCTGCAACTATTGAAATTGACTTAAATGAAATTAAAGAGCCAATTTTAGCTTGTCCTAATGATCCAGATGATGTAGCAACATTATCAGAAATTTTAGCTGATGATAAAAGACCAAATAATATAGATGAAGTATTCGTTGGTTCTTGTATGACAAACATTGGATTATTTAGAGCTTTAGGTGAAGTTCTTAAAGGTGAAGGTGTTGCTCCAGCTAAATTATGGGTTGCTCCTCCAACAAAAATGGATGAAGCTCAATTAACTGAAGAAGGTTATTATTCAATCTTTGCAGCAGCAGGTGCAAGAATTGAAATTCCAGGTTGTTCATTATGTATGGGTAACCAAGCAAGAGTAAATGAAAATGCAGTTGTATTCTCTACTTCTACAAGAAACTTTGATAATAGACTTGGTAAAGGTGCTCAAGTTTACTTAGGTTCAGCAGAAGTTGCAGCAGTTGCAGCATTACTTGGTAGACTTCCAACTGTTGAAGAGTATATGAAAATTGTTCCACAAAAAATTACTGCTGAAAACAAAGATGGAGTTTATAAATACTTAAACTTCCACAAAGTTTCAGAACAACAATTAACTAACTTAGTTCACTCATAAGAACTATAAAATAAAGAGGTTTTCCTCTTTGTTTTATCCTTTATACTAACTTAAAAAAAACTATTATATAGACTTTCATTCACTATTAACAAAAATTATACTATTATATGTAAATATGAAATTATTTAAAGGTAAATTATTTTGTCAACTAAAGAGTTAAAAAAAAATAATATTATTGAAAATGCACTAAAACTTTTTTCTACAAAAGGTTTTTATAATACTACAATTCCTGATATTGCAAAAGCAATGAGAATGAGTGTAGGTAATATGTATAACTATTTTGCATCAAAAGAAGAGTTAGCAAAATATGCAATAAAATACTCAACAAATATCCTTGCAGAGCAATTAAGAAAAATTAATCATATGGATATATCATCAAAAGAAAAAATATTTTTATTTACTAAAGTATATTTAGAAAATGTAAAAAATTCTCCAGAAGTAATAGAGTATTTTTTAAGAGTATATTTATCAAATAGAGAAGTTTTTGCACAGGGCTGTGAAGGTTTTTTATGCGTAAGTGAATTTGTTACTGAAGTGATGATTTTCCTTGATGAAGGAGCTTCAAAAGGTGAATTTAGAGAACAAGATTTTTTCTCTGCATTTTCAATGATAATGGGATGTTTAGGTGGTTTTGCTTTTTTAAGTGGTGAAAAAGTATTAGATAAAGATTTATTAGAGTATTCTGATGGAATCGCTGAAAATATATTTAGAGCATTAAAAAGCGATGAGACAACATAAACCTAAGATTGTTTGGCTACAAGCAATAACATGTAATGGTAATACCCATTCACTTTTAAGTTCAAATCCTTCTCGATTTGAACTTTTATTAAACTCATTTAATTTCTTTTATCATCCCTCAATTACAACTGAAAATAGTTTAGAAGATGTCCTAAATTTAAAAGAGATAGACTTTTTACTTTTAGAAGGTGCAGTTACATCAAATAAACAGTTTTATCAAATATCTGATAATAGTATAAATGACTTATTAAAAAAAGTTTCAAAAAAAGCAAAATATATTATTAGTGTTGGTTCTTGTGCTTCTTATGGGGGAATTCATGCTAAATTTGAACAAAATAGTGATATTAAAGGTTTGCAAGATATTTTAAATGTGTGGGAATTAAAAAAACTAAAACAACCTATAATAAATCTTACTGGTTGTCCTGTACATCCTGAGTGGATTCTTCAAACACTATTTACTTTAAAAGAGTTTGGAAAAATAGGTTTAGATATGCAAGGAAGACCTAAAGATATATATTTTGGTCTTGCACATCATGGTTGTACAAGAAATGAGTATTTTGAGTGGAAAATTGAAGCTAAGTCTTTTGGTCATAAAGAGGGTTGCCTTTTTTATGAAGAGGGTTGTCGTGGTCCAATGACTCATAGTAATTGTAATAGAATTTTATGGAATGATGTAAATACAAAAACAAGAGCAGGTATGCCTTGTATTGGTTGTACTGAATTTGACTTTCCTAGAGATAATATGCTTGAAACAAAGAAAAATATAGGTATTCCTTCTGAAGTTCCATTGGGAATAAACAAAAGAGCTTACTTAACTATTACTGGTGTTGCAAAAACATTTAAAATAGATAGATTAAATAAAAAACTAATTGAGTAAAAATGAAGACATTAAATATTGTAGAAAGAATTGAAGGTGAAGCAAAATTAGTTTGCAATTGGGAAGATGAAAAGATAACAGATGCCCAAATTCAGTTTTTAAATTTTAGAGGTTTTGAATATATTTTAAAAGATAAACCAGCATTGGATGCTTTAGTATATACTCCTAGAATATGTGGGATATGTGGACAAGCTCATCTTAAAGCAACAGCCCAAGCATTAGAAAATATTTATGAAAGTGTAAATGAGCCTTTATATATAACTGATAAGGCAAAACTTTTAAGAGAGATTGGATTAAATATTGAAATAATTGATTCTCATATAAAGTGGTTTTATCTATTTATAATGCCAGATATTGCTAAGTTATCAAAAGATGAAAAATATTTGAAATATGAAGCTATAAAAGGTGAATCTTGGAGAAAAGGTACTTATGCAGCAAGTGAGAGTATAAAAGCATTAGCCGTATTTGCAGGGCAATGGCCACACACTTCATATATGCTACCTGGTGGAGTGATGAGTGACCCTACATTATTTGATATTATGACTATGCAAAACTATATGGACCAAACACTTCATTTTATTGAAAAAGAACTTATTGGTGATGAAATAGAAAATTATTTTAATTTCAATAATATATCTGATTTTGATAGTTTAAATGGAGCATTAAGTGATTTTATTAAATTATGCTTAGAAAATGATTTTCATAATTTAGGTAAAAGTTATAACTCTCATATCGTTTTATCAAAAAATTATCTATTTGAAAGTGGACGAATAGAGATTAAAAATAGACAAAGCGTAGATTTATCTTTAGTAAAAGAAGAAGATATTAATAGTTTTAAAATGAATGAGCCAAGAAGAGATAATGAATATACATGGGCAAAAACAGCTTTATATAATGACAAGCCTTATGAAACTGGCCCTTTATCACGAGCTTTAATATCAAATAGAAAACTAATAAAAAATATGCACAAAGAGTATAATGATTCAGTTCTAACAAGAGTCATGGCACGAATGGATGAATTAATATATTTAGTGTTTATTACAAAAAAATTAATAAAACAAGTTGATATTTCTCAAGACTCTTTTATACCTCCAAAACTCTCTTTAAAAGATATTGGAACTGCAACAGGTATTTCAGCAGTAGAAGCTGCAAGAGGTTCTTTACTTCATAAAGTAACTTTAGAAAATTCAATAATCAAAAATTATGATGTAATAACTCCTTCTGTTTGGAATTTAGGTCCAGGAATAAATGAAAAATATGGAATTGCACAAAAAGCAATTATTGGAGCAAATAGTCTAGAAAAGGCATATATAATACTACGAAGTTTTGATGTTTGTTCTGTTTGTACGACACATTAATTAAAAAATGTGTGTATAAACGAAACAAGCTCAAAAAATACATTTTAAAATTATTTTTACTACATGTAAAATTACAAATTATTAAACTACGGGCCATAATAGTGACAACTAAAAAAAATTATTTATAAAATCCTACTTTAATACGACTGTTAATTACAACTAGCCCAAAATATTAAGTTTTTAATAAGATGATTAAAGTTATTTTCTTTTTAATAAATGAATATTCATTTGTATAATATTAGAAGGAGATAGAATGGTTGATTCTCAAGATATGGTAAAGAAAGTTTTTACCCAAAAATCTGCTAGAATTGATACAAACAAAGGTGAAAATTACTACAACAACCTTTTTGAAAAAGCAAAACAAAGATTATCTACATTAAAAAAACAAGCACCACTTAAAGATATTGATATGGTGGATGTTATTGAAACAGAAGGTATAAATAGACGGGATTTTATGAAATGGGTAAGTGGAACTACTGCAACACTTATGCTTCCTCCTATGTTTGAACCTTTAGTTGCTGAGGCTACTGAACTTATGAATAGAGTTCCAGTTGTATGGATTGAACTTCAAGACTGTGCTGGTAACTCTGAAGCTCTATTAAGAAGTGCTTCTCCTACAGTTGATGATTTACTTTTTGATGTACTAAGTTTGGAGTTTCATGAAACTTTACAAGCTGCTGCTGGTCATGATGCTGATAGACAACTTGAAGATGCAGTTGAACATTTTAAAGGTCAATATTTATTATTTGTAGAAGGTGCAATTCCTATGGCAAATAACGGTATGTACGGAACAATTGGTGCAAGTGGTGAAACTTTCCATGAACACTTAATGAGAATGTCAAAAGATGCAGCTGCTGTTATTGCTGTTGGTACATGTGCTACTTTTGGAGGTATTCCAGCTGCTGCGCCTAACCCAACTGGTGCAGTTGGAGTTATGGATTTAGTAAAAGGTAAGCCACTTATTAATATTCCTGCATGTCCTGCAAATCCAGCAAATATGGTTGGAGTTATTTTACATTATATTTTAACTGGACAAGTTCCTGAATTAGATTCATTATTAAGACCTAAATTTGCATTTGGATATAGAATTCATGATAACTGTGAGAGAAGAGCTCACTTTGATGCTGGTGAATTTGTTGAAGAGTTTGGTGATGATGGAGCAAAAAATAACTGGTGTTTATATAAAGTAGGTTGTAAAGGTCCTATGACTTTTAATAACTGTTCTATTATTAGATATAACGAAGGTACAAACTGGCCAGTTGGTGTTGGTAGAGGATGTATTGGATGTAGTGAACCTGATTTTTGGGATAAATATGCTTATCAAAGACCAATGGCAGGTGCAAATATAAAAGCTCCAACAGGTGGTGTTGAAAAAACTGTTGATGAATTCGGTTTAGGATTATTAACAGCAACAGCAGTAGGTATTGGAGTACATGCAGTTGCAAGTGCAGTTGCAGGAAAAAAATCAGAACATAACGAGGAAGAATAGATATGGCAAAAAAACATTTAGTAATTGATCCAATAACAAGAATCGAAGGACATCTTAGAATTGAAGCAATAATTGATGAAAATAATGTTGTTACAGATGCATATGCTTCTTCTACTATGTTCAGAGGTATTGAAGAGATTTTAAGAGGTAGAGACCCAAGAGATTGTGGTTTATTAGCAATGAGAATTTGTGGTGTTTGTACAGGTACACACTATCAAAGAAGTATTGAGGCAGTTGAGCATGCATTTGGTGTAACAATTCCTAAAAATGCAAGATTAGTAAGAAACTTAATGCAAGGTGCACTTTATGTACATGACCACGTAGTTCACTTCTATCATTTACATGCACTTGATTGGGTTGATATCACAGAAGCTTTAAAAGCAGACCCTAAAAAAGCAGTTGCAGAAGCTACAAAATGGGCAAGTGTATCAGGACAACTTCCTTTTAATGCAAGTGAATCTGTATATAAACAAGTACAAGATAGAGTTACAAAATATGTGAAACAAGGTAGACTTGGAATATTCGGAAATGCATACTGGGGTTCAAAAGGATTTAAACTAACTCCTGAACAAAACTTAATTGGACTTTCTCACTATCTTGATGCATTAGAAATTCAAAGAGAAATTGGGAAAATGATGGCAATTTTTGGAGGGAAAAATCCACATCCACAATCATTAGTTGTTGGTGGTGTAACTTGTGTTCAAGATATTAAAAACCCTGCAAGAATAGCAAAATTCAAACAAATACTTAAATTAGCTAGAAAATTCTGTAAAGAAGCATATTTACCAGATGTTTATATGGCTGGAACAATGTATGCAGATGAAGCTTTAGAAGGAATTGGTGGAGGTCTTGGAAACTATATGTGTTATGGTGATTTCAATTTAGATGACTTACCATTTTATGATTCTAAAAAACTTTTCCCATCAGGAATTGTTAAAAATAGAGATTTAACAAAAGTTTATGAATTAGACCAAACAAAAATTACTGAAGATGTAACTCATGCATGGTATGAAGGTAGTACAAACTTACATCCATTTGATGGTGAGACTAAACCTAACTATACAGGTTTTGGTAAAAAAGAGAACAACATTGCATATTTAGATACTAAAAATAAATATTCATGGATTAAATCTCCACTATATAATGATGAAAGAATGGAAGTAGGGCCATTAGCAAGAATGATTGTAGGTGTTGCAAAAGGTGATGAAAGAATTACTAAATATGTTACAACATTTTTGAAAAATGGTAATTTACCAACAAAAGTATTATTCTCAACAGTTGGTAGAACAGCAGGACGTGCAATTGAGTCAGAAATGATGGCTGATATTATGATGGAATGGTGTGATGAATTAGCTGCAAATGTTGCAAATGGTGATTTATCTACTTGGACAGAATTTGATTTTGATAAAGTATCTGTTGATACTCAAGGTTATGGTATGGCAGAAGCTCCAAGAGGAAGTTTAGGTCACTGGGTAAAAATCAAAGATGGTAAAGTGGTAAACTATCAAGCAGTTGTTCCTTCAACTTGGAATGCAGCACCAAGAGATTATAAAGGTAGATTAGGTGCATATGAATCTTCATTAATTGGTACAAAAGTAGCAAATGCAGACCAACCTTTAGAAATTTTAAGAACTGTACATAGTTTTGACCCTTGTATTGCTTGTGCTGTACATATTATTGATGCAAAAGGTAAAGAGTTAGGTGTTTATAAAATAGATCCAACAGGAGGATGCCGTGCCTAAATTTAAAAGGGTTGAGAGAATGACTCCAATCATGCGAACGATTCACTGGATGAATGCGATTTGTATGGTTGTAGCAGTTGCAACCGGTTTATATATTGGGTACCCATATTACCAAACATTAATAGCAGACCCTGCTGTAAATAAATATGTAATGGCTTGGAATAGATGGGCTCACTTTATAGTTGCAATTATATTTGATGTAACTGCAATTTTAATTGGTTATTTATACCTATTTTCAAATTTTGAAAAACCATACAAAAAAATACTTCCTACAAAGAAAAACTTTATAGAGTTTTGTGAAGTATTTTTTAACTTAATTACATTTAATAGAAGAAAAAAATTTGATTCTTCTCATAGTGATAGTTATAACATAATGTTTTTTACACTATTTCATGTGTTATTAGTATTTATGTTATTAACAGGATTACAACTTTATGTACATGGTTTAGCATCAGGACATAGTTCTATTGGTGATTGGTGGCCATGGGTATTACACTTAAGTACTGATTGGACTTTAAGTGTATTTGGCGGAAATATGGGAGTTAGAATTGCTCACCATACAACTATGTATCTATTAATTATGTGGGTTATGTCACATATTTATTATCAAATCTGGAGAACTATTTTCTGGCAAGAGGGTGATATTGCTATTGTATTTAGTGGATACAAGTTCGCAAGAGATAGAAAAAAAGATAAATAATTTAACTTAAAGGCTTTTGCCTTTGAGTTTTATAAAGCTTTATATTTTAGGGTTTTATAAAACTTAATTAGAAAGTGAGAATAAATGAGAAATATTATTATAGGAGTTGGAAATCTACTTTTCAAAGATGAGGGAGTAGGAATTTATGCTGCTAAATATTTAGAAGAAAATTATGATTTTGATGATTCTTTAGAAATTATAGATGGAGGTACTTTAGGATTTAAACTAATGAGTTATTTCCAAGAGTATGATAATGTAATTATTTTAGATACTGTATCAATTGAAGATGAAGCAGGAAGTATTTTTAGATTACCATCAGATGTATTATTAGGTTTAGGTAATTATAGAAAAACTGCCCATGAAGTTGAAATAGTTGAGATGCTAGAGATTTGTTCTGTTCTTGATAAACATGCAGAAGTTACTATTTTAGGAATAATTCCAGAAGATATTGTAGCTGTTGAAATTGGATTAACAAAAAAAATAGAAGATAAATTTGAAGATTATATAAACACTGCATTAAAAGAAGTAGAATCAGTTGGTGTAAAAATTACTAAAAAAGATAATAAAACAGTAAAAGATATTGCACAAGGATTAATCGGAAGTTACAATGGTGAACATTTAAGTAGAGTTCCAAATGAAGAGGATATTAGACATGCAAATGTATTATAAAATAAATTTTGTTTTGACAAATGAATACTATATAAATATTATAAATGAACAAATAAAACAAGACAATATAAATATACAAATAAAAAAATATGATAAGTTTTTTATATTAGATATAAATGATGAAGAAGAAAAAATTACTACATTTTTTCAAAATTTAGAGAAAAGTTTACCTTTATCTATCTATTTAAAAGATGCACAATTTATTCAAGAGCTTGATAAAGATAAAGAAGAAATTGAGTTTGATAACTTAAAACAAAATGTATCCTTACCAAATAATAAAATAATAGAGTTAATAAATGCAGATTTATCTGTTTATGATGAATTAATACAAAAGTTAAATAAAAAAGAGACTATTGAGTTTGAAACATCAAATGGAATTAAAAAATTTGCTTTACCAAATAAAGAGAATAGAGAGTTACTAGAAAAAGAAAATGAAGTAAATCTTTTTATTGCAAATACAAATAACTTAACATCTTTAGTTGAAATCTCTACTAAAGATATGCATAATCTATGTAGTATTGAAAGACCTTTGGTTAAATTAAAATTTAACTTTTTACAAAATAAAGAGCAACAATACTCAGCTATATCTTTTATAAATGCAAAATTGCCAGATGATGAGCAAACATTTAAATTTGCACTAGCTTTAAAAAATAAAGGAATAGATTTTTTAATTTATAGTGACTTTGATGTAAAACAAAAAGATATAAAAGTATCTTATTTTAAAGATGAAAATATTGTTATTAGTGGAGATAAAGCAATTTTTCCTACATATGATATTCAAGATAAAAAAGTTTATAACTCTTCAAAAGAGTTATATGATGAAAATGGTGGAGTTCTTAAAACAATAATAAAAAAAGAGAATAAAAGAACAGAAAACTCTTTGGGTGTATATTTTTCTTATAATAGTAGTGAAAGTAAAATAAGTTTAAATACACCAACAAAAGGTTTAAAAGATATTATTTATATTCCTAATATAGAAAATAGTATTAGTTCTTGTATGGAAGATATCGCTTCAATGGATGAAAATACTGCAAGATTAGTAGATAATTATAAAAATAAGTTTCCTCAATATTTTGAAAAAGAGCTTCCATCTAATACAAATGGCTTTGTTTCTATTTTAAATTTTGTTGCAGTAATGCTTGGAATGAAAGATTATAAAGAGTTTGAATCTTATGCTTTATCTGCAAATTTAAAGAGTGGATTACAAGTTGATATGAAGATAGAAAAACTAAATGGAAAGAATTTTTTAGATTATAGAAAGATTGCACACTCAATTTTTAGCTATAAAATTGCGGATGTTGAAAATTCTTTATTGGCATATTCTTTCTATGAAAGTCTTAGTGAATTCTTAAAAACTGTTGTAGAAGAGGTGAATAGTGACATCAAAGTGAGGAATATAATTTTTTGTGGGAATATGTTTTCTAACTCAATATTACTACAGAAGGCTGAAAAAGAGCTCTCTAGAGAATTTAACCCAATTCTGTCTAAAAAATATACACTTGATTACTAAAAATTGTAATCACTGTGTATTTTTTACTCATTAAACTTAAAAAAACTTTAAAAAGTAAACTTTAAATTACCATTAAGTTTTGCTGATGTAATATTACCTTATGAATTATTAGGGTTATAAATACGTGGTGCCAAACTTGGTTAATAAGTTTGGTTTTTTTTGAAAATAATAAATGAATGATTATTCATTTAGCTTTTGAAGTTGTATGAGCATGAGGGAAGAAATGCTTTTGAAGAAAGTGATGATTCATTTATTTTTTCTTTAATTTTTAAAGGAAGAATTTTGAAAACTGATTTATTTAATAAGTTATCAAAAAGATTGTCGAGTTTAGAAAAACTTCCAAAACTTGATGATAAAAAAACAATCCCATCAATTTTAGAAGAAAAAGGTTTTTCTAGAAGAGATTTTATGAAATGGGCTGGTGCTATGACTGCAATGTTAGCACTACCTGCAAACTTCACGCCACTAGTGGCTAAAGCTGCAGAACTTAGTGACAGACTACCAATTGTATGGTTACATATGGCAGAATGTACTGGTTGTTCAGAATCTCTTTTAAGAACTGATGCTCCAACTATTGATTCTTTAATCTTTGATCATATCTCTTTAGAATATCATGAAACATTAATGGCTGCTGCTGGATGGCAAGCAGAACATAACTTAGAACATGCTATTGAAAAATACAAAGGTAAATATATCTTAATGGTAGAAGGTGGTATCCCTTCTGGTGAAAGTTCATTCTACTTAACTATTGGTGGACATGGTAAAACTGGTGAAGAAAATGCAAAAGAAGCAAGTAAAAATGCTGCTGCAATTTTTGCTATTGGTACATGTTCTGCATTTGGTGGAGTTCAAGCTGCTATTCCAAATCCAACTGGTGCTGTTGCATTATCTAAAATAACAAACAAAACTGTTATTAATGTTCCTGGTTGTCCACCAAGTGAAAAAAATATTGTTGGTACATTATTACATTACTTATTATATGGTGCGTTACCATCTTTAGATGCATATAACAGACCAAAATGGGCATATGGACTTAGAATTCACGATTTATGTGAAAGAAGAGGTCACTTTGATGCAGGTGAATTCGTAGAAGAATTCGGTGATGAAGGTGCAAAAAAAGGTTACTGTTTATATAAAGTAGGTTGTAAAGGACCTTATACTTTTAATAACTGTGGTAAAAATAGATTTAACTCTCATACTTCTTGGCCAATTCAAGCTGGACATGGATGTATTGGATGTAGTGAGCCAGACTTCTGGGATACAATGGGACCATTTGAAGAGCCTGTAGCTGATAGACTTTATAACACTGTATTTGGTGGTTTAGGTGCTGATGCAACTGCTGATAAAGTAGGTATAGGTTTATTAACTGTAACTGGTGTAGGGATTGCAGCACACGCAGCAATTTCAAAATTTAAAAATCCAAAAGATGGCGATGAGGAGTAGAAAATGGCAACTAAAAGAGTTATTGTAGACCCAATTACAAGAATTGAAGGGCATCTTAGAATTGAGGTTGAAGTTGATGAAAATAATGTAATTCAAAATGCTTTCTCTACTTCGACATTATGGAGAGGATTAGAAACTATTGTAAAAAATAGAGATCCAAGAGATGCAGGTTTTTTAATGCAAAGAATTTGTGGTGTTTGTACTTTCTCTCACTATAGAGCAGGTATTGAAGCTGTTGAAGATGCTTTAGGAATTGAGCCTCCATTAAATGCAAAATTAACTAGAGCACTTATGAATCAAGCATTATTTATGCATGACCACCCAGTTCACTTCTATCACTTACATGGATTAGATTGGGTTGATGTTGTTTCTGCTTTAAAAGCAAATCCAGCATTAGCTGCAAAAGAAGCATTTAAATATACTAAATATCCAGTTGCTGCAGGTGAAGGTGATCTTAAAAAAGTTCAAGATAAAGTTAAAATTTTTGTTGAAAAAGGACAACTTGGCCCTTTTGCAAATGCTTATTGGGGACATAAATCATTTAAATTAACTCCTGAGCAAAACTTAATTGCTTTATCTCACTATTTAAAAGCACTTGAAATCCAAAGAGATATGGCTAAAATGACAGCTATTTTTGGAGGTAAACAACCACATCCACAAAGTTTAACTGTTGGTGGTGTTACTTGTATTATGGATTTATTAGATCCATCAAGAATGGGTGAGTTCTTAACTTTATTCAAAAAAGGTCAAGATTTCGTAAATAATGCTTATTATGCAGATGTTTTAATGGCTGCAAAAGCTTATAAAAATGATCCTTCAGTTACTGAAAAAAGAGGTGTTATGAACTTTATGGCTCATAATACAATTAGATTAAACAGAACTGAGTATTTATTTGATACTGGTATTATTATGAATGGAGATATTTCTAAAGTATATCCAATCAATGAAGATTTAATTACTGAAGAAGCAACTCACTCTTGGTATAAAGATAATCAACCATTACATCCATATGATGGTAAAACAAATCCAAACTATACTGGTTTTGTAGATAGAGAAACTGTTGGACCAGATGGTAAAATGATTCACTCTAAATCTGTTGATGAAAAAAATAAATATACTTGGATTAAATCACCAAGATATGATGGTAAACCAATGGAAGTTGGACCATTAGCTTGTATGTTAGTTTCTTATGCAAATGGAAATGAAAGAGTTAAAAAAGTAGTTGATAACTTCTTAAAAGAAGCTGGATTACCAGTTGGTGCATTATTCACAACTTTAGGAAGAACAGCAGCTAGAATGTTACAAACTAAAGTTATCGTTGATAATGGTTTAGAAACATTTAATTCTTTAATTGAAAACCTAAAAGTAGATAAAGAGACTTATACTTCTTATAAAATTGATAAAAATAAAGAGTATAAAGGTAGATTTATCGGTGATGTTCCAAGAGGAATGTTATCTCACTGGATTAGAATTAAAAATGGTGTTGTTGAAAACTATCAAGCTGTTGTTCCATCAACATGGAATGCTGGACCAAAAGATGCAAACGGACTAATTGGCCCATATGAATCAAATCTAATTGGAATGAAAGTTGAAGATATCTCTCAACCATTAGAAATTATTAGAGTAATTCACAGTTTCGACCCTTGTATTGCTTGTGCAGTACATGTGATGGACACTAAAGGTAATGATTTAAGTGTTCATAAAGTAGACCCAATTTATGGGGCAAGCTGCTAGGAGCGTATTATGATTAAAAAACATTATGAATTTTCATTTTGGCTTAGAGTTACGCACTGGATTAGAGTAATTGCAATTATTATCTTAACAGCTAGTGGTTTTTATATTGCATATCCATTTATAGCGCCTTCTCACAATGGTGGGGAGCCTATAAATTTCTTAAATGCACTTATGAGATCATGGCATATTATTTTTGGATTTTTATTAATTGCAGTAACTGTTGGAAAATTTTATTTATTCTTTTTTGATAAACAAAGTGGAGTAGAAAGAAACTCATTTTGGGATTTTATTAGCCCAACAGTATGGATTAAACAAATAAAATATTATTTATTAGTAGGTAAACACCCTCATGGAAAAGGTGTTTATAATCCTTTACAATTTATGGCGTATGTTGGAGTTTATGCATCAATTTTATTGATTTCATTAACAGGATTAATCCTTTATGTTCATGTATATCATGATGGATTAGGTGGAGCTTTATATGGTGTATTAAGACCAGTTGAAGCTATGCTTGGTGGATTAGCGTGGGTTAGAGAGTTACATCACATTGCAATGTGGATTTTTATAATTTTCTTACCAATTCATATTTACTTAGCAATTTTTAACTCTGTATATGGAAAAGCTGGAGCAATGGATTCTATCTTCAGTGGATATAGATGGATAAAAGAGAAAGATAAAAAATAGATGAATATTTTAATACTAGGCATAGGTAATATCCTTTTTCAAGATGAGGGTATGGGCGCACATTTTGTACACTACTTAGATGAAAAGTATGAGTTTAATAGTGATAAAAATAGCGTAAGCATAGTAGATGGTGGAACTTTAGCCCAACGGCTAATTCCACTTATCGTAAAGTTTGATAAATTAATTGTAGTTGATTGTATTGATGCATTAGATTCAAAACCTGGTGATGTATATTTCTTTGATTTTGATAATATGCCAAACACTATTGATTGGCAAGGAAGTGCACACGAAGTAGAGATGTTACAAACATTAAATATGGTGCAAATGAATGGAGATTTACCTCAAACACAAGTATTAGGAATAATACCAAAAAGAGTAGCAGATGATACTACTTTTGAGTTAAGTGAAGAGATAATAAATGCAATACCAACAATGGAACATACAATTATTGATTATCTAAAACAATTAGATGTTGATGTAAAAGTAATAAATGAAGATACTACTATTACACAAATAGCACAGGTTTCATACAAAAGAGAGATAAAAAATGATCCTAAAATTTAGTTTTGACTATAACTCAAATAACAATGCCCTTATATACTTTTTACAAAATATTGTTAGTAAAACAAAATTAGAAAATAAGATTGTAAGACAAAAAGATATTGTTTTATATGTTGAAGGTAATGAAGAGGAATTAATCTCTTTTTCTGATGAACTTGCTGCTACTCTTCCAATGTCAATTTTTCTAAAAAATAATACAGCAGAAGTTGTTCCAGAAATTCCACAAGTAGATAGTATAAAAGTAGATAAAAACAAAGAGTTTGCTTTTTGTGCTTCATGCTTAAAACAAATAGAAGATAGTAGTAATGAAGATTTTTATAATCCTTTTATCTCTTGTTCTATTTGTGGTACAACTTGTGATGTAAAAAAACTGATTTTATTAGAAGGTAATGAAGAGATATCATATAACTCAAATAAAGAGTTATTTGAAAAATTAGCCTCTTTAATAAATGAAGATAAAAAAGTAAAAATAAAGACTAATTCTGGTGAGTTTGTTTTTAAAAAATTATCAAAAACAGACAAAGAAGTAAATCTATTATCGACAAATTTAGTAAATATTTCAAAAGTTTTAGTTGCAAATAAAAAAGAGATTGTAGCTTTAGCAAGCGTTGAAAAACCATCACTTGATTTAAGAGTAAACGAAGTATTTAAAATGACAGATACTTTAAATCAAGAGTATGTAAACGTAAGATATGTAGATGATTTGATTTTATATCTATTATCTAAAGAGTTAGAAAATTATAGTATTGATTTTTTAATTTATAGTAAAGATGAAGATTTTGATTATGAATTAACTTATGAAGGTGATACTAAAAATTTAGATATTATGAAAATTAAAATAGTAGAAGATAATACTATTATTTTAAATTCTAATTCATATGATAAATCACTAAATACTATTTATTCAAAATTTGATGATAAATCAAAAGCACATTTTATGGTACTTTTACAAGAGTATAATTTCTATAATAAAAGTGTTTTAAACTTCTATTCTTCGACAAAACATAATGATAATATTTGTTTATATTCAAAAGATATAGAAGGCTTTTTAGATATTGTTAATTATAAATTACCAAAATCAATAAAAGAGATTTTTGATACTTTACAAAAAGATGAAACATCAAGCAGACTTCTAAATAACTATAAAGAAAAATATCCTGAGATTTATGAAAATGCATTAAATTGTGATATTTCTATGTTAAAAGATAAAAATATCTATTCATTATGGAAAATTGTTGCAGTTGTTTTAGGTTTTAGCTCAAAAATTGAAGAAGAAAATATAGTTTTAAATAAAGCAATTGAGTGCCTTTTAGAAAAAGGTCCTAGAATTGATTATAAACTAAAAGATTCTGAAAAGATGTTTAATAAAGAGTTTTTATTACATAAATTATTTCAATCAGGAATGAGTTTTAAACTTGCTGGTGTTGATGATAATACTTTATGTTTAGGTTATATTGAGAGTTTTGCACACTATATTGCAAAATTAGTAGATGATGTACACTCTGAAGTACCACTTGATGGTGTAAGTTTAACAGGTGATATATTCACATATGACTTAATTTCAAAACTAGTACATAAAAGTATTACAAAAAACTTTAAAATATACTATAATAAGGACTTCGTAATACAAAAATAAGAAGTTTTGATGGTAATTGGAAAGTTAGTAAAAGTTAAAGGTATAGTTCAAGGAGTAGGATTTAGACCTTATGTATTTAACCTATGTGATAATTATAAATTAAGAGGTTGGGTTAATAATGATGATGAAGGTGTAAATATTGTCTTAGAAGGTGACGAAGTTACTATAAATGAGTTTATAAAAGAGCTCGAAGAGTTTCCTCCTCCTTTAGCTAAAATTGATTCAGTTGAAATATTTTCAAAAGAGCTTGAATATTTTCAAGATTTTAAAATATTAGAAAGTGAAAATCACTCAAATAAATCTACAATAATTTCTCCAGATATTGCAATTTGTCAAGATTGTATAGATGATATAAATGATGAAAATAATTTTAGACATAATTATGCATTAACAAATTGTACAAATTGTGGGCCAAGATACTCAATTATTAAAACAGTTCCATATGACAGAGTAAATACTTCAATGTCAAATTTTGAATTATGCAGTAGTTGCTATGAAGAGTACATAAATCCTAAAAATAGAAGATATCACGCGCAACCTGTATGTTGTGAAAAATGTGGGCCTAAAATAGAGCTATATAATAATTTTAATAAAAAATTATGTGATGGTGTTAGTGCAATTGATAAATTAGCCTCTTTGATAAACAATGGAGAAATAGTAGCAATAAAAGGAATAGGTGGATTTCATTTAGTTTGTGATGCAACTATTGATGATGCTGTTAATAATTTAAGAAAAAGAAAAAACAGACCTACTAAACCTTATGCAGTTATGTTTAAAGATATAAATCAAATAAATGAAGTTGCTACTTTAACACAAAAAGAAGAAGAAATAATCTCTTCAAAAGAGAAACCAATTACTTTAGTTAAGAAAAAACAACAATCAAAACTTAGCTCTTTTGTTGCTCCAAATACTGATAGATTAGGTTGTTTTTTACCTTATACTCCACTACATATTCTTCTATTTAAAAAATTAAATAATCCAATTATTGCAACAAGTGCAAATTTAAAAGATGAGCCAATTATTAGACATAAAGATGAGTTAATTGTAAAACTTGGTGATGTGGCAGATTTTGTATTAGATTTTAATAGAGAGATTATAAATGCTGTTGATGATAGTGTTGTTCAAGTGGTAAATGATGATATTTTTAAATTTAGAAATGCAAGGGGTTATTCACCAAGCGTTATAAAACTAAAAAATAAGCAAAGTAAAAAAATATTAGCACTTGGCGCAAATCAAAAATCAACTATAAGTATTGCATTTGGTGATAATATAATAGTATCACCTCATATTGGAGATTTAAACTCTATTGATTCAATTGAGTATTTTATGAGAACTGTAAAAACTTTCAAAAGGTTTTATGATTTTGAAGCAGATATTATTGTATGTGATAAGCATCCCTCATATGAAAGTACAAAATGGGCAAATCAATTAAAAAATAAGCAAGTTGTAAAAATCCAACACCATTATGCACATATCTTAAGCGCAATGGCAGAGTATAAATTAGAAAGAGATGTTTTAGGTATTTCATTTGATGGAACAGGTTATGGCGATGATGGTAATATTTGGGGTGGAGAAGTTTTTGTAGCTTCAAAAAAAGAGTATAAAAGAGTAAAACATTTTAAATATTTTAAACTTCTTGGTGGAGAAAAAGCTGTAAAAGAGCCAAAAAGAGTAGCATTATCTTTGCTTTTTGATACTTTTACTTTAGAAGAGTTAGAACAAAAACATTTATCAACTTTAAATCAATTTTCACTTCAAGAATTAAAAATGCTAAATACAATGTGGGAAAAAGGATTAAATGCACCACAAACAAGTTCAGTTGGAAGAATTTTTGATGCTATTGCTTCATTAGCTAATATTTTACATATTCAAACTTATGAGGGTGAAACTGGATTATTAATTGAGCAATATTATAGTGAAAATATAACACAAATATTTGATTATGTTATTGATGATTATATTATTGATATTAGACCAATGATAAAAGCAATTGTAGAAGATGAGTATGACAAAAAAACAATTTGTTCAAAATTTATAAATACAATGGCAAAAATAATTATGGATATTTCAGATGAATATGATGATTTAGATGTTGTTTTATCTGGTGGGGTATTTCAAAACAAAACATTATTAGAAAAAGTAATAAAAAATTTAAAACAAAAGAATAAGGAAGTTTTTTATTCAAAAATAGTTCCTGTTAATGATGGTGGAATTTCTGTTGGACAAATTTACTCTCAAGTAGAATAAAATAGTTTAAAAATAACATAAAAAATTCTTATAAATTACACTAAAATTGTTTTTAACTTAGTATTAGATAAAATAGGTCCTTAATTTCTCATAAGGTTGGCTATGAAGACAGCAAAGTTCAGTAGATTAGGTTTTATTTTAGCGGCAGTTGGGTCTGCAGTTGGTTTAGGAAATATTTGGAAATTTCCTTATGTAACAGGTGAATACGGTGGTGGTGCATTTGTTCTTGTTTATTTAGTTACAGCATTATTTGTAGGTATATTTGTTCTTATTGCTGAGTTATTAATTGGTAAATTAGGTCAAAGTGATGCAGTTTCTATGTTTGAAAATCTTGCAACAAAGCATAAAAAAGCTTGGAAATGGGCAGGTTTTGTAATAATTGTTCCTCTAATTATTCTTTCATATTATTCAGTAGTAATTGGCTGGATTTTTCATTATATTGTGATGTCTTTTGAAAAGTTACCAACAACAGTAAAAGAATCTACAGATAATTTTATGAGTTTATTGACTTCTGATTATCAAACACAACTCTTTTATCATACAATAGTTTTTGTATTAGTTACAGCAATTATTTTAAAAGGTATTAAAAATGGAATTGAAAAAATAAATAAAATTTTAATGCCATTATTAGGTATTTTATTAGCAGTTTTATTTGTTTATTCTATTAATGTAGATGCATTTGTAGATGCAGCACATTTTATGTTTGATCCAGATTTTTCAAAACTTAGTTCAACAGCAGTAGTTGTAGCTATTGGACAAGCATTTTATACATTATCTTTAGGTATGGGTATTATTATTACATATGCTGCTTCTTTACCAAAACAATCAAATATTGTAAGGTCATCTTTAATTATTGCAATAATTGATACTATTGTTGCAATTGTAGCAGGACTTATTATTTTTACACTATTATTTGATAAAGGTGCGCAGTCAACAAAAGGTGCAGGGCTAGTATTTATCTCTTTACCATCAGTATTTTATGAGTTTGGTGGAGCTGGACAATTCTTAGCTTTATTATTCTTTATTGCTATTGCATTTGCAGGGATTACATCTGCAATTTCGATGATGGAACCAGCAGTATTATATCTAATTCAAAGATTTAATATGACAAGAACAAAAGCTGCAATTATTTGTAGTATTTTCTTCTATCTTTTAGGAATAGTAACACTATTTTCAAATATTACTGATTATGCTCCTATTCTAAAAGTAGGTGATAAAAGTTTCTTTGATTGGGTAGATTTTGTGTGTTCAACAATATTAGTTCCATTTGGTGGAATATTAGTTGTTATTTTTGTTGGATATTATATGGATAAAGAAAAAATTAAACATGAGCTTATTCCTTTAATGGGAAAAACTTTCGTATCAATTTGGTTTTTTATGATTAGATATATTATTCCATTTGCACTTATGGCAGTAATCTTAAACGAGACAGGTCTTTTTAAATTCTAAGAGTTTTAACTCTTAGAATTTATTTTCTTACTTTTTTTTCAACTAATTTAACTCTTTTTTCTATTAAAAATGCTCCAAATGGAATTAAAGATAAAACAAAAAGTTGAAAAGCAAATCCTTTATCCCAATTTAATTTTTTTAGTACAGAAAACAAAGCTATTGCAAATATTATAAATAAAACTCCATGTGTCATTCCTACAACTTTTACTACATACGGATTTCCCAATATATACTTTATTGGCATTGCAATAAAAAGAAGAACTAAATAAGAAACTCCCTCAATTGCAGAAATAAATCTAAAACTATTTAACATCTCATTCCTTTTTATTATAATTTTGGTTAATAATTTTTTACTTTTTTAATATAAGTAGACATAATAATTATTTTATCTCTAAAAAAAATAAAACTATAAGTGCTATTTTAATGCTACGAACTATCGATATAATTAAAGTTTTATTTAGATAAAATATTTAATTTTATTTTAAGTTTAGTGACAAAATAAAATTATAATATTAAAAAATAGACACTCATTATGTCGACATATAGTCCTAATATGGTTAAAATTAAAACACACGAGGAAAAGGAGCGCGGATGCAGTTTTTTAAAAATATGAATATTAGAGCAAAAATTTTAGCAATAGTAATTACAACTGTAATATTGATTTCAGTTATTATTGCACTTAAATCAATTTATTCAATTAATCAACTGACACAAAAGAATATTGAGGGCTATCAAGAAAAAGCTTATATTCAAAAAGAGAACGAGTTAAAAAGTTATGTCTCTATGGCATTAAAAACAGTAAAGAGTTTTTACAATATGACTTCACCACAAAAAGTTAAGTCTTTAGTTGAAAAAGATTTAAAATCAAATACAGATTTTCTATTTTCAATAATCCAAAAAGAGTATGCAAAATACAATGGTGTGATAAGTCAAAGCGAATTAAAAAATAGAATTAAACAGACTATATTAAATGCAAGATTTGAAGATAATGGCTATTTCTTCGTAACTGATTTTGATAATAATATGGTTCTTCATCCAATTGATAAAAGTTTAGTTGGTAGAAACTTTACAACAGTTAAAGATAAAAATGGAGTAGATTTTATCAATAAAATTACAAAACCTATTAAAGCAGGGGAGAGTGAAGGTTTTGTAAATTATGTATGGCAAAAACCAGGTACTAAAGATATTGAACAAAAGATATCTTATGGTAGATTATTTAAGCCTTTTAATTGGGTAATTATTAGTGGAAAATATTTAGATAGTTTAGATAAACAGATGCAACAAGAGGCTCTTGCAACTTTATCAAATATGAGATTTGGAAATAATGGTTATTTTTGGGTAAATGATACAAATTATAAACTTATTATGAATCCAAATAATAAAAAGAATATTGGTAAAAATCTAAAAGAGAATGAAGATTCAAATGGTAAAAAATATTTCCAAGAGTTTGTAAATATTTCTAAAACAAAAGGCGAAGGTTTAGTAAAATATTATAAGAACAAACCAGGACAAAAAGTTGCAAAAGAGAAATTCTCTTATGTTATGTATTTTGAGCCTTGGGATTGGGTAATAGGAACTGGTACGTATATTGAAGATATTGAAAAAAATATTGAGACAATGGCAGCTCACTCAGAAAGTGAGATTAGTAATGTTATTACTCAAATTATAATAATCTCAGTAGTTTCAGTAGTTTTAATTTTATTAATTATTACATTTTTATCAAATAAAATTTTAGTTGAACCAATTGAGGATTTAAAATCTGGATTATTAGAATTCTTTAAATTTATAAATCATGAATCAAATGATGTAAAAACATTAAAAGTATTTTTTAATGATGAAATAGGTCAAATGTCAAAAATGATAAATGAGAATATAAAAAATAGTAAAAGAATTTTAGAAGAAGACAAAGCTGTAATAACTGAAGTTTCAGATTTAGTAAATCATATTAGTTCAGGTGAACTTTCAGGAAGAATACAAAGCAGTAGTTCAAATCCTTCTATTACACAGTTAATTGGAGTATTTAACAGTATGATGGAACATCTTCAAGCTATTGTAAATCATTCATTAGGCGTACTTAAAAAATACCAACAAAATGATTTTAGAGTTGAAACAACTATGAGATGTACAGGTGAGATTTGTGACTTGATGAATGGTATAAATGATTTAGGACACACAATTAGTGATATGTTAGTAGAAAATAAAAGAAATGGATTAACACTTAATAATTCAGCAAAAATATTATCTGCAAATGTTGATAGTTTAAATAACTCATCTCAAGAATCTGCTTCAAGTTTAGAAGAAACAGCAGCTGCATTGGAGCAAATTACAGGTAACATTAGAGAAAATGTAGAACATGTAAAAACTATGAGTTTATATGCAAATGAGTTAAATGAGTCTTCAAAACAAGGAAATGATTTAGCAACAAAAACTTCAGCTTCTATGGATGATATAGATAATCAAGTTACAGCTATTAATGAAGCAATTACAGTAATTGACCAAATTGCATTCCAAACAAATATTCTTTCACTAAATGCAGCTGTTGAAGCAGCAACAGCAGGTGAAGCTGGAAAAGGTTTTGCCGTAGTTGCAGCAGAAGTTAGAAATCTTGCAAGTAGAAGTGCAGATGCAGCAAGAGAGATTAAAGATTTAGTTGAGCATGCTACTGTTAAAGCAAATGAAGGTAAAGCAATAGCTGATGATATGATAAAAGGTTATCATTCATTAAATGAAAATATAAATAAAACAATCACATTGATTGAAGATGTAACTGTTGCAAGTAAAGAACAACAAGTTGGAATTGAGCAAATCAATGATGCTATTAATGAATTAGACCAACAAACACAACAAAATGCAAATGTAGCAATGAGAACAAAAGATGTTTCTGTTCAAACTGCACAAATTTCACAAAGAATAGTGGATAATGCAAATGATAAAGAGTTTGTAGGAAAAGATGAAGTTAAAGCAATAAATTTAGACTAAGTAAAATAGGTATCTTTTAAGAGTGCTTTGCAAATAGGCTTATTAAAGTTATATTTGAATTCGCACTCTTTTAAGTAAAAGAAAAAGTTATCTTTATCTATTCCTTTGTATTTATCTAGCTGATTGCCTAAAAAAATCCAAAAATCTTTTAATGGTGTAGTATATGAGTTTTGAGATTGTAACTTATGCCATTTTAAATATCTTTCAAATTCAATATCTCTATCTTGTAAAGGTGCAGTTGGTAGTGAGGGCATTAGAAGTGTATACACTCTTTTGTTATTATAAAATCCTATAAGATTTATAGCTTCATAAATACTCTTTTTCTTCTTTTGTAACTGTTTTTTATTAAAATAATAAAACTCTTCATAAGAGGTATTGTCTTGTATTGAGTTATGATATAAATCTTCTAAATAATTAGCAATAAGTTTTCTAAATACTTCATATCTATTTAGTACAGTTCTATAATTAACTTTTAGCTCTTTTGATAGATTTAATGCAGATTTATCTTCACAAAAACCATCTATGATTTTATAATCAGTTTCTAGTTTTTTTAATGAAAACTTTTTATTACAATCTTTACATTTTCTATAATTATCTTTTAAAATATATAATGTTTTACTATTACAAAATGGGCAAATATTTAAGTTCATAAATTTATTATATAATATTTTGTTCAAAAAGTACATAAGAGCAAAAAAAATCGCTAATTTGTTTAAGAAAATAATAGTAAACTAATAAAAAATGAACATATATTCAGAAAGGATAACGAATGTGTAAAGATTGCGGATGTAGTATAACAGATCATGACCATCATCACCATGACCATGAACACTCTCATGACCATGATAGTGCTAGTCATCAAGCAGCACACGAAACATTACATCATAACCCTCAATTAAATGATAGTAAAACAGTTTCAGTAATAAAAAAGATATTAGATAAAAATGACCATGAAGCAGGTCATAATAGAGCACATTTTAATGACCACAAAGTATTGGGAATAAATTTAATGAGTAGCCCAGGAAGTGGTAAAACTACACTATTAGAACATTTAGCTGATTTAGCTGATTTTAAATATGGTGTTGTTGAAGGTGATTTAGAAACAAATAAAGATGCAGATAGATTAAAAGCAAAAGATATCAAAGCTGTACAAATTCAAACAGGAAGTGCATGTCACTTAGATGCATTTATGGTTCATAAAGGTTTACATGATATGCCTTTAGATGATTTAGATGTATGTTTTGTTGAAAATGTTGGAAACTTAGTTTGTCCAGCTTCATATGATGTAGGAACTCACTTAAATATCGTACTTGTTTCAGTTCCAGAAGGTGAAGATAAAATTGCAAAATATCCTGTAATGTTTAGAGCAGCAGATTTAATTTTATTTACTAAAACTGATTTACTTCCATATTTTGAGTATGATTTAGAAAAAGAAAAAGAAGTTGCTAGAAAATTAAAACCAAATGTTGATATTTTAGAAGTTAGTACAAAAGATAAAGATTCACTACAAGCAGTAGTTGATTGGATTAATTTCAAAAGAAAACATAGATAAGGATAATTAAAATGTGTTTATCAATTCCCTCAAAAATAAAATCAATAGATGAAGAGAGTAATAGTTGTACTGTTGACACAATGGGTGTAGAAAGAAGTGCAAGTTTAGACTTAATTGACCAAGATGTAAAAATCGGTGATTATGTATTAATTCATATTGGTTTTGCAATGAATAAAATAGATGAAGAAGATGCTTTGGAGTCTTTGAAACTTTATCAACAAATAATTGATAAGATGGAAGAAGAGGATGCCCAAGCGATGATAGAAGAAGCTGAAAACTGTCCAAATAGATAGAAAGTAAAATAATGAACGAATTAAAGTTAAAAGATTTATATGATGGATTTAGAGATCCAAAAGCTATAAAAGCATTAAAAAAATTAATAGATAAAGAAGCTGCAAAACTTTCAAGAAAAATAAACGTAATGGAAGTTTGTGGAGGACATACTCATACAATTATGAAATATGGATTAAACCAATTGATGCCAGAAAATATTGAGTTTATTCATGGTCCTGGATGTCCTGTTTGTGTAATGCCAAAAGAAAGAATCGACCACGCTTATATTTTAAGTTTACAAGAAGATGTGATTTTAGTTACTTTAGGTGATATGATTAAAGTACCTGGAAGTCACGGGAGTTTACAAGATGCAAGAAGTAAAGGTGCTGATGTAAGATTTGTTTATTCTCCTCTTGATACTATAAAAATCGCACGTGAAAACCCTAATAAAAAAATAGTATTCTTTGCAATTGGTTTTGAAACAACAACTCCAATGACAGCTGCATTACTTGAGCATGTAACAAAAAATAAAATAGAAAATATATATTTTCATATAAATCATATAACTGTACCTGAGCCTATGAAAGTTTTATTAGAGAGTTCAGATTGTCAAATTGACGCATTTATTGGTCCTTCTCATGTAAGTGTTATAACTGGTTCTAAAATTTATAAAGAGTTTGTAACTGAATATAAAAAACCTGTAGTAGTAGCAGGTTTTGAACCAGTTGATGTTATGCAATCAATCTTAGCAATAGTAAAACAATTCAATGAAAATAGATGTGAACTTGAAATTGAATATTCAAGAGCTGTATCAAATGATGGAAATATAGCTGCTCAGAAATTAATAAATAAATATTTTACAAAAGCAACTCATTTTAGATGGAGAGGTTTAGGAGATATTCCTGATTCAGCATTAAGATTAAGAGATGAATATTCAAATATTGATGCTGAAATAATATATAAAGATATCTTACCAACTAAAAAAATAGATGACCATAAACTTTGTATTTGTGGTGATATTATGAGAGGTGTGGCAAAACCAAATGATTGTAAAGTATTTGGTAAAGCTTGTAAACCAAATAGTCCTTTAGGTTCATGTATGGTTTCAAGTGAAGGTGCTTGTAGTGCATACTATAAATATGGGAATTTGATTAAATAATATATAAAAAAGTATAAACTTTTTTTGAAGTTTTTTGTATTGTATTAAAAGTTTTAATTTGGAGAATGATAGATGAAAAAGCTTTTTATTATAAAAACAGGAATAACTTTTGATAATACAAAAAAACTTTTTGGTGATTTTGATAAGTGGATTATTGAAAAAATTGGTGAAACAACTTTAGAAATTGTTGTTATAAATATGCATACAAAATACATTCTTCCTTCTATAAAAGAGTGTGCAGGAGTTATAATTACAGGTTCTCACTCTATGGTTACAAATGAAGAGCCATGGAGTGTAGCTTTGGAAAAATGGATACCAACTTTAGTTAAAAACAAAATACCTCTTTTGGGTATTTGCTATGGACATCAATTAATTGCAAAAAGTATGAATGGTGTAAGTTCTTATAATAAGAATGGAACAGAAATAGGAACAGTAAATATATCTCTTAGTTTAGAAGCTAAAGATGATGAATTATTTAAAAATTTTCCTATGAAGTTTAAAGCGCATACAATTCACTCTCAATCAGTAGAAGTACTTCCTTTATATGCTGTAAGATTAGCTTATAATGCTTTTGATAAAAATCATGCTTATAGAATAGGAAGTAATACATGGGGTGTACAATTTCACCCAGAATATGATGAAAATATAATGAAGTCATATATAAATGAAGTTTCAAAAACTAAAAATTTAGAAGTAGAAACTTTATTATTAAAAGTAGAACAAACACAAGAAGCAAATTTTGTTATAAAAAGATTTGCACAAATAGTACAAAAAGAGGTTAACAAATGACTAATATAACACTAGCTCATGGAAATGGTGGGCAAGAAAATAATGAATTAATTACAAAAATATTTTATAAAGCTTTTAAAAATGAGATTTTATCAAAAAGTGAAGATGCTGCTGTTATTGAAGATGGTACTTTAGCTTTTAGTACAGACTCTTTTACTGTAAGTCCTATTGAATTTCCAGGTGCAAATATAGGTAAATTAGCTATTTGTGGAACTTGTAATGACTTAGCAATGATGGGTGCAAAACCAAAATACTTAACTTGTTCTGTAATTATAGAAGAGGGATTTGAAGTTGCAACTTTAAAAAGAGTAGTTGATAGTATGCAAACTGAACTTGAAAAAAATGGTGCAATTGTAGTAAGTGGTGATACAAAAGTTGTGCCAAAAGGTAGTGTTGATAAAATCTTTATAAATACTACTGGTATTGGACAAATAGAGCAAAAAGGAATCTCTTCTAATAATATTCAAGATGATGATGTAATTATTGTTTCAAACTCTGTTGGAAAACATGGAGCAACAATCTTTGCAGCAAGAGAAGGAATTGATTTCTCTACAAATTTACAATCTGATTGTGCTTCACTTTGGCCAGTTGTAAAAAAATTAATTGATGAAGGTATTCAAATTAGAGCCTTAAGAGATGCAACAAGAGGTGGAGTTAGTGCTGTATTAAATGAGTGGGCAAAACAATCAAATATTTGTGTAGAAATTGAAGAAGAAAAAATACCTGTTTGTGATGAGGTAAAAGGTGTTTGTGAACTACTTGGATTTGAAGCTTTAAGTTTAGCAAATGAAGGAACATTTGTAATGGCTATATCAAAAGAGCAAGCATCAAAAGCAATTGAGGTTTTAAAATCAATTGAGACTTCAAAAGAAGCATCAATCATAGGTAATGTAACATTGAAACATCAAGGAAAAGTTGTTTTAAATACTGCTTGGGGAACACAAAGATTTATTGATTTACCAACTGGTGAATTATTACCAAGAATTTGTTAGTAAATATAAAAGCTTTTTATAGGAGTAATAATGCACGAATATAGTATAGTTCAATCTTTACTTGAACAATGCGAACAATATGTTGAAGAAAATGATGCTTCAAAAGTAACAAAACTTATTGTTAAAATTGGAGTATTAAGTGGTGTTGAACCTGATTTATTACAAACAGCATTTGATACATTTAAAGAAAAAACAGTATGTGATGGCGCCGAGTTTATTATAAATCGCCAGAAAGTAGTCATAGATTGTCTAGATTGTAATCAAACTTCAACATTAGAAAAAAATGAATTTCTTTGTCCATCTTGCAACAGTAATAACTTAAAAGTTGTAGATGGAGAAGATATGTTTTTGATGAGTTTAGAATTAGAATAACTAATATAGTTTAAACATAAAATAGTAATTTAGTTGTAATATAAAGTTATTTATAACCTCTATATTTTATTTATATAAAAAAATTGCAAAAAATGTTCAATAAATAGCATAATTTTTATTTACTTTTTCTCAATAATTACATAAAATCTTATATCGTTTTATACAAGGAGAAAAAATGAGAAAAATTATAGGTTTATCTGTTGCTACAGCATTAACTTGCACTATGGCTTTAGCAAAAGAGATTAATGTAGGTCTAATCTTACCAATGTCTGGAGCAGTTGCTGCTTATGGACAAAATGCTGAAGTGGGTGTTAAATTAGCACATAAATTACAACCAAAATTAGATAATGGTGATGAAATTAAACTTATATTAGTAGATAACAAAGGTGATAAAGTTGAGACTGCAAATGCAGCAACTAGATTAATATCTTCTGACAAAGCAGTGGCTCTAATTGGAGCGATGATTTCTACAAATACTGCTCAAGTTATCTCAATAGCTGAAAAAAAACATATTCCAGTTGTTGCACCAGCTGCTACAAATGACAAACTTACTATGAGAAAAAAATATGCAAATAGAGTTTGTTTTACTGATTCATTTCAAGGTAGCGTTGTTGCAAACTATGCTTTAAAACAAAATAAGAAAAATGCTGTTGTTATTGTTGACCAAGCTACAGTTTACTCTTTAGGTTTAGCAAAAGCATTTAAAAACACATATACAAAAGGTGGAGGAAAAATTCTTAAAAAAATTAGAATTACTTCAGGAGATAAAGATTATAAAGCTATAATCTCTCAAATCAAAAAAATAAATCCAGATATAATCTTCTTACCAGTATATCATCCAGAAGCATCTATGATTGCAAGACAAGCTAAAGAATTAGGTCTTAAAACTACTATGATTAGTGGTGATGGTGTTGCTAACCAAACATTTATTGATTTAGGTGGAGATGCTGTAAATGGTTATTTATTTACAGATGCGTTTGATTATACAAATCCTCCAACAAAAAAATCAGCTGAGTTTATTAAAGCTTACCAAAAACAAACTGGTTCAAATGCATTAAATGCTTTCTCAGCTTTAGGTGCGGATACTTATAACTTATTAATTAATGCAATGAATAAATGTGAAGATCCAACAAATTCTGAATGTATAAATAAAGAAATTAAAAAAACTAAAAACTTTGAAGCAGTTACAGGTTTAATCTCAATTGATAAAGATGGGAACGCTATTAAATCTGCTGTAATCAAAGAGATTGTAAATGGTAAAGCAGAATATAAAGCTACTGTAAATCCATAATTACATCACTAAATATATTCAATCAAAATTTTAACTATTTATAAAGTCTAGCCTTAGTGCTAGACTTTTTTATAATAAGAAAAATAATAAGTATTTTTTTTCTTATTGTAAAAGTTTTTACTACTTTCAGGAGAATTAATGGATTTATTAACATTTATGCAACAGATGGTAAATGGGTTTTCTTTAGGCTCAATGTACGCACTGATTGCAATTGGTTATACTATGGTATATGGTGTGCTAAGACTTATTAACTTTGCACATGGTGATATTATGATGGTTGGAGCTTTTTTAGCTTATGCAGTTATTTCAATATTTAATTTACCTTTTTCAGTGGCAGTTTTATTATCTGTAATTATCTCTGCACTAGTTGGTATCTTAACTGACAAAATTGCGTATAAACCACTAAGAGAAGCACCAAGAATTTCTCTTCTTATTACTGCAATTGGTATCTCTTTTTTCTTAGAAAATGCATTTACAGTATTTGCAGGTGGAGTTCCTAGACCTTTCCCTGTTCCTGAATATATGCAAAATATATTTAATGTTTCAGGTGTTATATTCTCAACTTCATCAATAATGGTACCTTTTGTTACTTTGATTTTATTATTAGCAATTTTATTTGTACTATATAAAACAAAATATGGAATGGCAATTAGAGCATTATCTTTTGATATTAAAACTGTAAATCTAATGGGAATAGATGCAAATAGAATTATTGCAATTGTATTTGCTTTAGGTTCTGCATTAGCAGCTGTTGGAGGTATATTTTGGGTTATAAATTATCCTTCAGTTGAGCCAATGATGGGTGTTTTAGTAGGATTAAAAGCTTTTGCTGCTGCTGTTGTTGGTGGTATTGGTTCTGTTACTGGTGCTGTTTTAGGTGGGTTTATTATTGGATTTACAGAAGTTGTTGTAGTTGCATTTTTCCCAGATATGGCAGGATATAAAGATGCATTTGCCTTTGTATTTTTAATTTTTGTACTTTTATTTAAACCTACAGGAATTATGGGTAAAGATTTAGAAAAGAGTAGGTTTTAATTATGGTTCAAGATTCAATTTTTACAAAAGACAGATTAATAAATTTATCAATCATTTTATTAGCTATATGGTTTACTTGGTTTGCACAACACCATTTCGAAGAATATACTGTAAGAATTATTAATAATGTTGCAATTTTTATAATCTTAGCAGTATCTTACAACCTTATAAATGGTGTAACAGGACAGTTTTCACTTGAACCAAATGGATTTGTTGCAGTTGGAGCATATGTTACAGCTATTTTAACAGTTGATGCAGATGGAATGTTATATCAGTATGATATTGAAGACCCTTATCCTTGGATATTAGCTTTACAAGCTAACTTTTTTTGGGCTTTGATTTTTTCTGGGATTATATCATCACTTTTAGCACTATCTTTATCTTTTCCAGTATTTAGAGTAAGGGGAGATTATCTTGCTATTGTAACTTTAGGATTTGGTTTTATTATTAGAATTTTAGCTATTAATACTCCTGAGATTACAAATGGTTCTTTAGGAATAAATGATATTCCACAAGCTTCAAATCTTTACTGGACGGGTGGCTTTGCAATTGTTGCAGTTCTTGCTATTTTAAATATTATTTATTCTAAATATGGAAGAGCTATGAAAGCTGTAAGAGATGATGAAGATGCAGCAATTGCTATGGGTGTTAATACATTTAAAATAAAAACATTAGCATTTACAACTTCAGCATTTTTTGAAGGAATTGGTGGAGGATTATTAGCTGCATTATTAACATCAATTTCTCCAGATTTATTTACATTCCTTTTAACTTTCCAACTATTAATTATTATTGTTTTAGGTGGATTAGGAAGTACAACAGGTGCAATTTTAGGAACAATCTTTGTTATGGCAGGATTAGAATGGATGAGATTCTTGGATGAACCTATGAATATTTTTGGATATCAAACAGATGCACTTCCAGGTATGAGAATGGTAGTTTTCTCTTTACTTTTAATTGTAGTAATGTTATTTGCAAGAGAAGGGCTGATGGGTAAAAAAGAGTTGAAAGATTTATTCAAAAAGAAAAAGGTTGACGAATGATTTTAGAGGTTTGTAATATTACTAAAAAATTTGGTGGAGTTACTGCTATTAAAGATACCTCTTTTCATGTTAATTCAAAAGAGATATATGGTTTGATTGGTCCAAATGGTGCTGGTAAAACTACAATGTTTAATATAATCACAGGTAATTATGCACCAACAGAAGGAATAATTAAATTTGATGGACAAAGAATAGATGGTACAAAACCACATAAAATTGTTCATAAAGGAGTTGCAAGAACATTTCAAAATATTAGACTTTTTAACTCGATGACAGTTTTGGATAATATTTTAATTGCATTTGATTATCAAGCAAAATACTCTTATTTTGAAACAATATTAAGGCTTCCTAGATTTTTTAAAGAAGAGAAAAGAATAAAACAAAAAGCTTTTGAGATAATGGAAGTTCTAGGTATTTCAAAATATGCAAATGAACAAGCAACTTCATTGTCTTATGGAAGTCAAAGAAAAGTAGAAATTGCAAGAGCTTTGGCAGCTGCACCAAAACTTCTTTTACTTGATGAACCAGCAGCAGGTATGAATCCAAATGAGACAAAAGAGTTAGCTCAACTATTATTTGATATTAGAGATAAATTTGATATTACAATTTTACTTATTGAACATGATATGAAATTTGTAAATCATTTATGTGATAGAGTTATGGTTCTTGATTATGGTAAGACAATTTTTGAAGGTCATATTGAAGATGCTATTAAAGATAAAGAAGTAATAAAAGCGTATCTTGGAGATTTTAAACATGCTTAAAGTAAGAGATTTAGAAGTATATTATGGTTTAATAAGAGCTGTTAAAAAGATTAATTTTCAGGTTGAAAAAGGTCAAATAGTATCTTTAATTGGTTCTAATGGTGCAGGTAAAACATCAACTTTACAATCAATTGTAAATGATGTTAAAAGAAAAGGTAGAATATATTTTGAAGGTCATAATATATCAAAACTTCATACGCATAAAGTTATTCAAAGTGGTATATCTTTAGTTCCAGAAGGAAGAAGAGTTTTTGTTAATTTAACAGTTGATGAAAACCTAAGAATGGGTGCTTTTAATAATGATGAAAAATATGTAGCTTTACAAGAATCAATGTATGATTTATTTCCAAGATTGAAACAAAAAAGAAAACAATTAGCAGGAACAATGAGTGGAGGAGAGCAACAAATGTTAGCAATTGCTAGAGCTTTGATGAGTGCTCCTAAGCTTTTAATGTTAGATGAACCAAGTTTAGGTTTAGCACCTAAAATAATTGGGGAAGTTTTTGATATAATTACACAATTAAAAGAAGATGGTATTACTATTCTTCTTGTAGAACAAAATGCATTTGCAGCACTGAATATTTCTGATTATGCATATGTATTAGAAAATGGTGAAATTGCATTACAAGATAATGCAAAAGAG